>NZ_CAWMRY010000040.1:0-45460 GCF_963870295.1 Aeromonas sp. ANP5
GATGCGCCCCATACAGACAAGGATTTGCTATCACATCGCGGAGAGTGCTCGGGTTCCAGACACCGTTATGATTAGCAGTGGGAATACCAGAGCTGTTCAGATGACCCGCAATTTTAGCGAGTGACGCACCATCACCTTTCATATCGATGATCGTTTTCAGCACGGGGAGGCGATCATTGAACTGATACTTTCCATCAATTAACGACAGCCAAAATGGCAGCTTGCGAGGGATTGCAACGCCCTGTTTTGCTTTCTCTCTGGCCGCGTCTTTGTTCGCTTGTATGCGTTGAGATTTAGCCAGAGATTCTTTATAGGCAATGTCACTAGCTACAGCGATTCGGATCACTAATGTCAGGTCGTTTAGTGAATCACGATCAAGCACAAGCCCATCCATCAGGCTGACTACTACAACACCTTGAGACAATATCTCTTGAAGCATTGCCTGCGTCTTGACGATGCCTTGACGACTCAGACGATCTAACTTTTCAAGAATGACAACATCACCAGCTTTAATCGTGCCGTTGGCAATACACTGATGAAGATCTGAAAGGGAAGGGCGATCCACTTCTTTATAAGCAGAAATGCCCAGATCGCGGAATGTCTTGGATGAGAGTGTTAGACCATGTTGCTTGCAATACAGCTCGGCAGCTTCAATCTGCCGTCTTGCTCCATCACCTTTGATTTGTTGCTTGGAACTCAGTCGGATGTATGAGTAAGCTATTGATTTATCTTTGGTTCGTTCTTCTCGGCCCACAATCTGTAGATCTCTTCGGATGTGTGTGCTTTTGATTGTAACACTTTGCGATAGCGGGTTTCACAGCGCGGGCAGCGTTGCAGGGTCGGATCCTGTTCCAGCTGTTCGATGGAAAGCGGCTCTTCACAATCGGAGCAGAGGCCATAGAGGCCGAGATCCATCTGGCAGAGTGCCGCATCGATCCGCTTGAGGCGGGCCACGCTCTGCTCAACCTTCGGCAGATCCAGCCGGCTGGTCAGTTCCACCAGTTGATCCTGCTCGCAGTGACCGACCTGTTCGGCCCACTCGTCACGGCGGCAGGCTTTAAGCTGACCGATCAGCGTTTCTCTTACTTGGGCCCAGTCTGACAGCAGGCGATTACGCCAGACAGTCAACTGTGCTTGCGTCATTTCACACACATTATCCCCCACAGGACAGACGACAGATTCGGGGCAGTATAGGGATCCGATAACTCTATCAAGATGATATGCGTCAAGTTAAACGTGGTTAGCCGTGGCTTTTGGCTGCTTGCAGCAGGGCATCGCGGATGGGATCCGTCTCTTTGAGCACCCGGATCTCCTGAAACAGCAGGTCCGCTTCGGGATATTCCCGCTTGAGATAGCTGAACCACTGCTTGATGCGGCTGGGGTAGTAGTCGGCTTTTTCGCTGGCCAGATCCTGCTCGGTATAGCTCACCATCAACTGCAGCACCTCGGCCCAGCTCATGTGCGGGCAGCCGGTTTTCATCACGTTGGCCAGATTGGGCAGGGAGATGGCGCCGCGCCCGACCATCAGGGTATCGCAACCCGAGACCCTGGCACAGGCGAGGGCATCTTTATGATCCCAAATCTCGCCGTTGGCGGTGACGGGGATGGGCAGGGCGCGGCGAATGGCGTCCACATACTCCCAGTGAGCGGGGGCCTTGTACCCTTCGCGCTTGGTGCGGGCATGAACGGCCAGCTCGTTGGCGCCCCCCTGGAGGACCGCCTGAGCGTTCTCCAGATAGAGATCCTTGTCGTCGTAACCGAGGCGAATTTTGGCGCTCACCGGCAGATGGGCGGGCACTGCCTCGCGCACCGCCTTGACGATGCGGTAGATGGTCTCGGGCTCTTTGAGCAGCACCGCACCGCCCTTGCTCTTGTTGACCGTAGGGGCGGGACAGCCGAAGTTGAGATCGACGCCGGGGGAGCCCAGCTCGATGGCGCGCACGGCGTTCTCGGCCAGCCACTCGGGGTGTTGCCCCAGCAGTTGTACCCGCACCGGGGTGCCTGCGCGGGTTTTGCCATCTTGCAGCAGTTCAGGGCAGAGGCGGTAGAATACCTTGGCGGGCAGCAGCTGATCGACGACCCGGATAAACTCGCTCACGCAGAGATCGTAATCATTGACGGAGGTGAGTACCTCCCGCATCAGGTGATCCAGTACCCCCTGCATGGGGGCCAAAATAACGCGCATAACGGCTTTCCGACGAGAGTGGCAAGAAAAAAGAGCGCAGATTGTAGTGGGGTTGCGGCCCGCTGTCAGCACCCGCTCAAACTCTGTTAGGCTAGAGGGAGATAAATCACGCAAGGAGAAGGAATGAAGCGTTGGTGTCTGATGGCGCTCGGGTGGCTGGCATTTGCCACCGGTATTTTGGGCATTGTGCTGCCGCTATTGCCGACTACCCCCTTCATGCTGCTGGCTGCCGCCCTGTTTGCCCGCTCGTCGCCCCGTTTTCATCGCTGGCTGTTGACCCATCCCTGGTTCGGCCCGCCCATCGTGGATTGGCAGCAGTATCGCGGTATTCGTCGTCAGGCCAGACGGCGCGCCATTATCTTCATTTTGCTCACCTTTTCGGTGTCGCTGGCGGTGGTGCCACTGCTGTGGGTCAAGGGGTTGCTGGTTGTCATAATGGTGATCCTGCTCACCTGGTTAATGCGTCTGCCGGTGCTGGAGCCAGTTGCAATGGTGAAGTGAAGTCCCTAAGCTATTGCAGCAATAATGCTATGGAGTCGGCCTGTCATTTTTGCGTGACAGGCTTTTTTATTTCCCGCAGAAGGGAATTGAGAAAAAATGGCCACCCCTGGGTCAAAAAAATAAGCGGTCAACACATGAATCCGGAAACCCTGAAATTTATCGAAGCAAGCATCAAGACCATTCCCGACTATCCGAAGCCGGGCATTCTGTTTCGTGACATCACCAGCCTGATTGAGAACGCCGAGGCCTTCAAGGCCACCATCGATCTGCTGGCCAATCATTATCGTGATCAAGGGATCACCAAGATTGTTGGCACCGAAGCCCGCGGCTTCATCTTTGGCGCACCGGTTGCCTATGCCATGGGGCTGGGCTTCGTGCCGGTCCGCAAGCCGGGCAAGCTGCCGCGCGAAGTGATCGAGGAGTCCTATGCCCTCGAGTACGGCACTGACACCCTGCAACTGCACACCGATGCCATCGTGCCCGGTGACAAGGTGCTGGTCGTGGACGATCTGCTGGCGACCGGTGGTACCGTCGATGCGACCGTCAAGCTGATCCGCCGCGCCGGTGGTGAAGTGGCCGATGCGGCCTTCATCATCTCCCTGCCGTCTCTGGGTGGCGATGCCCGCCTGATTGCCGCTGGCATCAAGGTGGTCTCACTGGTCGAGCTGGCCGGCGAGTAATGCCCCTTCGGCCCGATCCTCTGCATCGGGCCTGCGTTGAACCGGTGCCCTTGCGGGCATCGGTTTGAAAATCAAGCGATCCCTCCCGCTCTGACCGATAGCCGATACAGCCAGCCCGCCATTTGTGTTAGCATCCGGCCTCAATGCCCTGTCTTCCCTGCATGATGGATTTATGAGCTATCAGGTTCTGGCGCGTAAATGGCGCCCCCATACGTTTGAACAAGTGGTAGGCCAGCAACATGTGCTGACCGCCTTGACCAACGCCCTGGATCAGGGACGGCTGCATCACGCCTATCTGCTGAGCGGTACCCGCGGGGTCGGCAAGACCACCATCGCCCGTATTCTGGCCAAGAGCCTCAACTGCGAACAGGGGATCAGCAGCCACCCGTGCGGTGTCTGCGATACCTGCCGCGAGATCGATCAGGGCAACTTTGTCGACCTGCTGGAGATTGACGCGGCGTCGCGAACCAAGGTGGAAGATACCCGCGAGCTGCTCGACAACGTGCAGTACCGTCCAGCCCGCGGCCGTTTCAAGGTCTACCTCATCGATGAAGTGCACATGTTGTCGCGCCACAGCTTCAACGCGCTGCTGAAAACCCTGGAAGAGCCGCCCCCCTATGTGAAGTTTCTGCTGGCCACCACGGATCCGCAGAAGCTGCCCATTACCATCCTCTCGCGCTGCCTGCAGTTTCATCTGAAGAGTCTGGATCAGACCCAGATCGCCAAGCAGCTCGAATGGGTGCTGGATCAGGAGGGGCAGCCCTTCGAGCCGCGCGCCCTGCTGGCACTGGCCAAAGCCGCCGACGGCAGTATGCGCGATGCCCTGAGCCTGACCGATCAGGCGCTGGCCCACGGCAATGGCAGTGTGCGCCTCGAGAGCGTGCTTGCGATGCTGGGCACGCTCGATCACCGCCATCTGCACCAGCTGCTAGAAGCCATATTGCGGCAAGATGCGCCAGCGACCATGGCCAAGATCACCGAGATCGCCACCCTGGGCCCCGATTTTGATCAGCTCCACGCCGAGCTGGAAGGCTTGCTCCATCGCATCGCCATGGCGCAGCTGCTGCCTGCCAGTGTGCAGGAGCAGGGGGCGGATGCCGATTCCCTGCTGCAACTGGCCAAGGCGATGAGTCCGGAAGAGGTGCAGCTCTGCTACCAGATTGTGCTGGGTGGCCGTAAAGATCTGCCCTGGGCCCCCGATGGCCGCACCGCGCTGGAGATGACCTGCCTGCGGATGCTCGCCTTCTCCCCAAGGCGTGATGCCCTGCATCCGGCCAGCCTCACCGCGTTGCCACCGTCAATGACGAGCAGTGCGGCGAGCAGCGCTACTTCGGTTGCCTCTTTGCCGGGAAAGCGCCCGGCCGCTGAATCGGCCACAGTGGCACCGATCAGCGGCGCCGTGCCTGCACCGCTAGCCAGCCCTGTTGCCAGCACGCCTGTTGCTACCAGTGCAGTGCCCGCGGTTGATGTCTCCCTGCCTTCGATGGTGGATGACATCGGCAACCCCGCCGACAGCGAGGAGGAGGCGCAAGCCGCCGAGCTGTTCAGCCAGCAGGATGAGCTGCTGCGTGAAGCTGCGGGCATGGGGTATCAACCCGAGCCCGCGTTGACCCATGCGCAGCCCGATGCGCCAGCGCACTCAGCTGCACAGCCCGCAGATGCTGATGATCGAGCGCCTGCCGCAGCCGATACGGACTATTCCCGTGGCGCGCCGGTTACCGCTCCTGAAGCTGTTTCAGCGGTATCGAGCATGCAGAGCCTGCTTGGCAAGCGAAACATGCTGCGCAGCCGCCAGCGTGGTCAGGAAGCCCCAGCGGCGCCCGCGCCGCGCGCAGTACCGGTTGCGCCAGCTCGTCCTGTCGCGCCCGCTGCTGCACCGGCCGTCACCCAACAACCTGCTCCGGTCAGCCAATCGGCCGGGCAGGGGATGGCGACGATGGGTCACTATGATGATCTGCCGCCAGTGGATCTCTATGGCGACGGTTACGAGCCGCTGGGTGACAACGGGGAATACGAGGAGTACCTCAGTCAGGGCTTTGCCGAGCAGACTCAGGTGATGAGCCACGCCCCTGTCACGGCACCGGCCCAGCCAACCGATCTGCCACCCTGGGATCTCGACTGGCAGCCGAGCTATCGACCCGGTGAACGCAGTGCTGCGGCGCCTGCGGTGACGCCAGCCCCTGCGACCCAGCCGCCCGTTGCCACTACGGCGGTGGCTGCAGCCCCTGTGTCGCAGGATGAACCCCCTCAGCCGGTGATGGAGACCATCGACTGGGATGAGCTCGAGAGCGACAGCGAGCCGCAAGAGGGAGAGGCGACTCGCCTTATCCCCTCCTCGCTGCTCAATGGTTGCGGCGACCCTTGGGCCGAGTTGATCGCTCACACTCAGGTGGGTGGGCGGCTGCGCCAGCTGGCCATCAACTCGGTGATGACGCGGGAAGGGGACAAGGTACTGCTAACCCTCAAGCCCGAGCAGCGCCATCTGGTGAGCGACAAGGCGCGCGCCGATCTGGCCGAGATCATCGGGCCAGCGCTGGGGCAACCGGTGCAGGTCGAGGTGACGCTTGGTGTGGTGCCTGACCAGGAGACCCCCCTCGAGATCGAGCATCGCCTTTATCTCGGGGTGCGCGAGCAGGTGACCCGGGATCTGGAGCAGGATCCCAACGTACAGTTTTTAGTTCAGCGGTTTGGTGCCGTGCTCCATCACGAGAGCATCGAGCCCCTCAACCGCTAAATTCCGTGGCCGGGAGCTTGCTTCCGGTTGAAAAGCAGTTTGGCTGTCCCCATCTAGGACAGGCAAGCCCACAGCCCGGCGCTGGATGCCGGATTTCAAGACGAGAGACGACATATGTTTGGTAAAGGTGGAATGGGGAACCTGATGAAACAGGCCCAACAGATGCAAGAGCGTATGCAGAAGGCGCAGGAGCAGCTGGCTCAGATGGAAGTGACCGGTGAAGCCGGTGCTGGCATGGTCAAGGTCACCATGACCGGTAGCCACAGCGTCCGTCGCATCGAGATCGACCCCTCCCTGATGGAAGATGACAAGGAGCTGCTGGAAGATCTGGTCGCCGCCGCTTGCAACGATGCCGTGCGCCGTGTGGAAGAGCAGAACAAGGCCAAGATGGGCGAACTGACCGGTGGCATGCAACTGCCGCCAGGCTTCAAGATGCCGTTCTAAGGCATAAAGTCTTTTAGACTCAATGCCTTATGCTTTAGCCTGTTGCTCGTGGGTCATATATGGGTCAACAACGCCCAGCTTCTCAGCCAGTTCATTCCTGTAATTAGGATTGTCATTGCTAACCCACTGAGCATAAATGGTGCGGATCATCCCCCAATCTTTATGGCCAAGTTGCTTGGCAAGATAGGCTGGATGAGCTCCCGCCATCAGAAGCATTGAGGCATAGCTATGGCGCAGTTGATACGGTTCTCTATGTGTCAGCTGCGCTTTTCTTAGCAGACTGGCCCAATAGCCCGGAGCCGTAAACAATTCGGGTCTGATGTACGGCATATTTTCCCTCCCCAAAAAGACCCTCCGCCTCATCTCCTCTCGCCGCTTGTTATGACGCAGATGCACTGTTTCCAAGCGTGGCGGGAGCATAAAAGTCAGCTCACGCTGTCGTTTTAATACCTTCATAGCTGCCGGGAGCAGCTCAATCGTCCTGTTACCGGCAATGGTTTTGGGCGGCTTGAGTTGGCCGAGCCTATCGATGTTGTAGCGAACTTTAAGCAGCCCCATCGTCATATCGATGTCCTCCCAAGCAACCGCCTTCATTTCCCCTGGTCTCATGCCCGTCCAGAACAAGAACTCAATCATCAACTGATGGTTCTCGATACTGGTCGCATTCAATAGTCGGGACAACTCTTCCCTGGAGAATGGTTCAACCCGCTGTTGAGGTAGCTCGTCACTTTGCAGTAGCCGGCGTAGGCGGGCGAACGGGGACATGTCGATCACCTCGTCTTTTAGGGCCTCATCAAAGACAGTCCTGATGACCCTGAAATACTCCTGTACGGTACTCACCCTCCTTGTCTTGAGGGCATCGTTCCTAAGCAGCTCCAAGTCTCGGTGCGTGATTTCGGTGATATCGCTGTGCAGGATGTGGTAATCCGCGATAAATCGCTCTGCGCTACGGATCTTCTGCAGTGATGAGTAGGACAGGTCGAACTTGCGGCTCTCCTGGTAAATTGCGAAGTAGTCCTTCAGGGTAAAGCGTTTGGTGGGTTTGGCCAGCGGGGCAGATTCAGGAAAGTGCTTGAGCCAAAAGGTATCCGGATTGGCGCTATAGAATCCGCACTGGATATCAATCTTGATGGCCGCGAGCTTATTGGATGCGTAGAGAATATTTGTCTCGGTAGGCAGTAAACCTAGAGATTTTCGACAGACGGGTTTGCCGGGTAATTTGAAGGCCAGACGTAGCCGGCCTCCATGAATATGGACGCCAGGGGCGGCGTCCAACATTTTTTTCAGTTTGCTTGAGAGGGTCATTGTTAGTTCATCCTGGTGTTCATGTGTTTTCGCAATGCAGCAAGGTGGACAAGGTACCGGCATTTCGGGTTGTCAGGGTTACCTTCCTTGCGCCATACCACCCCTTCGGGATAGATCCCTCGTCTGAATCGTTGCGCCAAGGCTTCAGTAGAGAGGCCAACCCGGTTGGCTGCTTGTCTAAGGGCCATCCAGCCTTCATCGACGCGGCTGTGTTTGATCTCCGATAGCTCACCTCTCAGCTGTTCCACTTCACTTCTGAGTCGCTTGAGCTCATCGCCCATTAATCGCCCGTTATGAAGGTGTTCCGTTAACTCTTTGAACAGATCTTGTGCTTGCATGGTCGGTCCTCGCTTTTAAAAAGTGCTCAAGCCGGTGACGCCCGAGTTTGTTGTAGTAGAAGGTCTGCACTTGTTTGCGTGAGTGAACCGCTTGGTCAAGGCGGTATTCTCCAAGTTCAGGGATCTTCAGATTGTGTTGGTTGGCCAGCCTGCCGATGGCTTGGGCGCTCACCCCCAGTTCTTTGCCAAGCGCTGTAGCACTCCAGAGTTGGCCGCTAATCGTGGGCGCTTCGATAGGCAGATCGAAGTGAGCCAGGATACGGCCGATCTCTGCGAGCTTTGCTGAGCGGGAAAGAGTAGGGGAGATAACGGTGTTTACCAGGTCATCCAGCAGCCGGCTGTCTTGGTCGATCAGTTGTAGTTGATGCATGGCGTGGCCCTCCTGCCTGGAGGATGGGGCGCTGGTTGGGGTGATGGAAGAGCCGCTATTGAGCCAACTTATGCCTGTCACGGTTCATGGTTATTTCACATCCTTCATGCTGATCTGGATCCCGACATAGGGGCACTGGGTTCGGTACACATACCGGCTGTTCTCCTTCTCGATGCTTTTACAACGAAATGCTGGACGCGGATCGACGCAAGTGACCGATGAGCCCGCTGGCTGGCTGGCGGGCTTTCAGTTGGTCTATCTGATGGAGTGCTCGCTCAAGAGCCAGCAGTTTGTTGGGGTCTGTATGCATTGACTGGCTCCTCATTGTCGTGGCTTGAGAGGCGTTGGTTTTACCTGCAGCTCGTGGAGCTTTTTGGCCGCGGCTTCGGCCTGCTGCAGATCGCAGATGGTTCCACCGGGCAGGACGAACTTACCGGGGAGCCTGGGGTGAGGCATGACTACGCCCAGCCCCATGACTACTGCACCGCAGTAGGGGCTTTCGAATGTCTTCATGTATAACCTCTGACTTATCCACCGTTTCTGTGGGACCAGCAGTGGATGGTTTGGGGGTATCAGGCTGTAGCCCTTAGCGGCTCTACTGTAGAGCCAGGCTGAACCCGACTTTCGATATCGGGGTTAGGCAGCTCGTTTCTTATCGAGGCCCAGGCGGGCGAGGTTTTTGCGGTAGATCTCATTGGCTTGGGACTTCTGCTCTTCGTTGAGCTTCTCGCCAAGCAGAGATATCTCGTCTAAGGCCGCCCGCAGTTCTTTGGCCGACTCGGAGATATCAAGTTTGAACAGGGCTTCCGCCAGTTGATCGGCGATCTCCGGGTCAACCACTGCTGTTTCCGGAAGGGGCTCCACTTGGTCTTCTGTGGGGATTATCTGTTCCACTTCTCCTTCGATAACACTGCCGGCTTTGGCTTGCTCCTGCTGCTTGGCGCGCATGGCCGCTGCTCTTTCTGCCAGCTTATCGGTCGCCGACTTATTGCCATCGTCAGGGCCTTGAGGGGTGAAGTCTGGGTTGATTTCACGCTCCTCCAGCTCGTCTACCGAGTAGACGCCCATGATGACGTCCGGGGTATGGAGGCGAGCCCAGCGTTTCACTCCCAGATAAGCCAATTGTTGCTTCGGGTCATCTGCCCAGAGTGTTGAGTTGCGGGTTCTTGCCTGCTGCAGGAGTAACTCGAGCGTGCGAACCTCACCGGTAGTGAGGGTTGCACGGATTATCACGCCACAGCCTTTCTCGTCGGCAAAGGTCCAGTCTGGTGAACGGTACGTTGCGCCTTTTTTCGCAGGGTCTTTGCTCGGCACTTCTTTGAACTTACCAATGACCTGCTCCCACGGACCAATGAACTCATAGTCAAAGCGCCCTTTGATCACCCCTGAGTTGACGACCACGGCGTTGACCAGTTGCGCTTCATATCCCAGGATACCTCCTACAAGGTGGGTCTTTTGGGCAACCGGGAAGGGGTTCATGCCCCACTGCAGCGCTTGCAGGCAGATAGCGAAGCAGTCCGCATGATTGCCCTGAAGGTGTTGGGGAATGGTCGCTTTGCCGCTTGCCATCAGTGCAGCCAGCTTGTCGACACTCGCCATGAAGTCGGCGTTCATCATGAGGTTTAAGATGTTGGCCTGGCCCCGTTCGTTGGCCAGCACCGGGGCGCTGGTCTGAGTCGATACAGTGTTTTGCATATCGAGGTTCCTTAAAAGAGGTTTGCGGGAAGCTCTTCAGCCGGTTCCTGGGCTTCAACCAGAGTGGGGATGAAGGGCTCTTCGAGGTCGATGCGTTGGCGCTCTGCAGCGGCTTGATACGGCGGTACCGCGATTTCCCCCATGCCATCGTGGCCCGGGTAGTAGTCGCGTTCTCGCCAGATGATGATGTTGCGCAGGGCCATGTCTCGCAGTTCGAGGCCACGGCGCCGGTCCTCTTGGCCGTAGTAGTAGACGCCGACCATGATGGGCTTGTAGACGTCCTGGCCCAGTGGTCCATCTTTCTCAACCGCGATGAAGACGAGGTTTGCCGGATGACCGGTTACCGCTTCATACCCGTCGGTGTAGTGGCCATCCTGTATGTGGTAGTTGTGGGCTGAAGCGTCGCGAGCAAATCCAGCGGAGCTGGCGCTGCGGACGAATTTCAGGTCAACCAACACATGGTCTGGCCGCTTCCAGTCGGGCCGGCACTTCAGCAGTTCCCCCGTCTCTGGGTGGCGCCAGTAGATGCTGGTCTCCGCCTCACCTTCGTCGAGCAATACCGCGGCTTCAGGGTGATTAAGCACCGCTTCACGGTAGCGCAGGGCATGGATGTACTCGTTGTGGGTGATGATCGTCCGTTCACCAGCTGCTTCACGGAACTGCTCCTTCATCTCATCCAGGAATTTGGCTGCCGGGTTAAAACTGCGGATCCGCTCTGCCATTTCCGCCTTGGTACCGCTCAAGGGAAGAGGGTCTGGCAGGGTACTTATGTGCTTGGCCCGCTCCAGCTCTTTGGGGCCAATCTGGGCGTAGCTTTCCAGCACTGCCTGGTAACTACCTTTGGTCTTGAGTGGCTTAGGCAAGCTGTCGTTATAGGCCCTGACACATGCTCTCAGGGCAGTCGCGGTTCGCTTGTCATCTTCCCCGAGAGTTTGGAACTCATCGGACAGTTGGCAGTAAGCCACTTCTGCATCCGCAAGGCTCGTTCCCAGCTCAACAGGAGGGCTTAGCTGCCGGTTGTATGCCTCGATAGCATCGACCAGCTCTTGTTGGTCCGGGCGCTTCTCAAGGGATGCGTTGTAGGCTTCTATGGCGGCTTTCATCTGCTCAGCACCAGAGTAGGCATCCTCTGGCCACTGCGGCTCGATGGCGTACTCGCTTTCAAAGTCAGCAAACTCGAGCACGATTTTGTGCAGGATCTTCCCTTCCCGGAACGGGATGGTCTCTTTCTGGGAATTGCCGTCGATCTTGTAGTAGCGGTAGTGCTGGCCGGAGAGTAACGCCAGGTCTAAGGCACTTTTGGAGATCCCCGTTCCCGCGTGATAAGCCTCGCTGGGGATGCCTCTATAAATGCCCGGCTCTGTCGGTTCGAAGGGGGTGATAACGCCTTCAACAGCGGCAGGTATATCGTGAATGCATTCCATGTTGATTTGTCCTCATGTGGTAGCTACCTGGTGATGTAGGCTTCACGAGCTTTGCTTTGAACCATGTGAAAGCTCATCAAAAGCCACCGAAAAGTCGCTTGATCTCGTCATCGGGGAACCCATGCCCTTTAACTCGAGCGAGTAATCCCCTGATCGCATCGAAGCGAGGGGTGAAGTAGTTTCTGACGAAGTTAAATTCAGCGGTGCCATCGCCATCGATGAAGCCATCGCTGTAGATATTGATGACTCTCCCGTCCCGGCTCCTTACTTGAAATACCAGAAGAGGTTGGTTTTCTTCGGATAGGGTTTTCTGTTCAGCTGTGGTGGGAGCGATGAAGAGGCAATAGCCGTGCATGGTGATTTCCGTCCCTCCGGAGCTCCTTACAAAGTCCGCGGCTTCGTTACCAATGAGGCCATCGTCCAGGGCTTGGGCTACCTCTCGAAGAGCTTGAGCTATTTCGGGAACGAATCGGCGATCGCCAATCAAATCGTTCTGCATGTGGATGGATACCACTCTGCGTTGGACTGCGATGTTCTCGATTTGATGAGGGCTGCTGGAGCCAAGAACCTTCATTTCGATACCTCCAATTTAACGGGCTCATTCCCCTGGCCGGTGACCAGCCAGATGAAGTGGGTTGAGAGTTCGGGGTGTTGTGCGATCAACAGCAGGGCACCGCCACCGATCTCCCGGTAGTTCAGCTCGTAGTTCTTCAGTGTGGTGGGGGGGATCCCCAGCAAGTCCGCGAACTTGGGGCGGCTCAGGCCCATGTTTTCACGAAGGGTTCGAAGGCGTTTGCGGC
This sequence comes from Aeromonas sp. ANP5, assembly GCF_963870295.1. Classification (NCBI taxonomy): domain Bacteria; kingdom Pseudomonadati; phylum Pseudomonadota; class Gammaproteobacteria; order Aeromonadales; family Aeromonadaceae; genus Aeromonas; species Aeromonas sp. ANP5. Next base: position 12,477 of record NZ_CAWMRY010000040.1, read on the forward strand.
ATTCGTTGTTGAGTTCAGGGATGACGTTGTTGAGGTTCTTGTTACGTTTGGTCATGGTCAGGTCCTGTAGTGGGTTAATAGGCAAAAAAATACCCCTAAGAAAGGGGCATGTTGGTTGTGCTTCGAGGTGTGTTAGGTAGCCATTATTCAGTTATTGATGGCTTAAATAGCTGAGCCCTGAGATGTGGCTCAGGGCTCGGGGGGATAAGTTATGCCAGTAAACCGATCGACATAGCCAGTCGGCCACAAAGGGTGGCGAGTATGATCCCAAGCAAAGTACGTTGGAACCAAATCACCACCAATTGGCCCACGCTTATCGGTATTTTTGTCGATAGGATGCAGGGGATTGAGGCCGAGAAGAACAGAACTGAGCTTACGGAAACTACAGCGGTAACATAGCGTACTAGCAGGTCTGCATCTTTTAGCAGGATAGCTGGTAGGAACATCTCCGCGAGACCTGCAGAAATTGCTTTCGCTGTTTCTAATGGTTCACCTAAATCCAATAGCCAGGTCAACGGCCATAGTAGCCAACCCAAGACATCGAATACTGGTGTGTGCTGTGCAAGCAACAGGCCCAATAGGCCGACGGATAGGATTGTTGGTACTACCGCGGCGGCCATGCTGAGGCCATCTTTGAGGTTATCCAGCAGTTGATGCATTAATGGATCAGCCCTGCTGGACTGTGTTAGTCCCGAGTCAATAGCTGCTTGTATCCGGGTCTTTCCCCTTGGCAATGGTTCGTCTGTTTCTCCATGATGGGCCATTGTTGATATTGGTGGGAGGCGAGCCAAAATTGCGGTAATGACAAAAGTGATTACCAATGTAGACCAGAAGTAAAAGTTCCAGTGCTCCATTAGGTTAAGTGTCTTGGCAACAATGATCATGAAGGCTGCTGACACAGTTGAAAAACCAGTTGCGATAATCGCAGCCTCTCGCACAGTGTATTTTCCTGCGAGAAAGACTCTGTTGGTGATGAGTAATCCTACGGAATAGCTGCCTACGAAAGACGCTACCGCGTCTATGGCAGAGTGCCCAGGTGTGCGCCACAACGGACGCATAACCGGCTGCATTAGCACCCCGATTAACTCAAGTAGACCGAACCCCAGTAGAAAAGTTAACGCCATTGCGCCAATCGGGACGATTAAGCCAACGGACGTAGCGAGTTTATCAAACAGAAATGGAAGCAAGTCAGGTTTCATCAACCAGGCTGGTCCCAGCCCTGAAACATATATCGCCCCAAGGATAAACCCAAAGATCTTGAACAAGCTAAGTAGACGGTCAATGGGGCGAGCACGCCAGCGGCCGTCAAGTAATGGCGCCACTGCGCCATAGGTAATCAGTAGCATGATTAATCCCATCGATATGTTGCGCTGTGCGATCAACTGCGCTGCGAGATGGTCCACCAAAATGGTTTCGCGCCCTGCATATTCAAATGGAATGAAGAAAGCTGCGATCCCAATCAAGCTTGTTAGCAGCAGTTTTATGCCTGCCCCCGAACATACAGTTAGGGCGCGTACATTTTCCTGTTCCATGCATCCTCCTTGAGGTTTGGTATGAGCTCTGCTCCTTAGAGAATCCTCATTTGTATATACAAATGCGCAACTAAGCTACATAAATTAACCAAATGGAAACATTTGTTTAATCAGTCAGTAGGGGCATGCTCACCCCATGTGCTGTTAAGAATCTATGTCTAATGGTTGTAAGTGATTGAAAATTAACATTAGAGTCATGTGTGCGATGCTGTCACGTTCACACACCGCTTTCCGGTTTGACGGGTTATCGGTGCATCCCTACCGGCATCAGGATTTGTGGTTGTGAGCCGGTACCTGGTTGTTAAAGAGCCCGCTTGGCCGAATTTGGCGTGAGCGAAGCCAAAGCATCCTTGCGGTGCTTGGAAAAGAGGCTTTGGCTATGGCGCTATGAGGGAAGCTCCAACCCCTGGCTATACAGCGTTACGGCGGTAATCAGTTCGCCAGTGGAGGAGTAGGTTGGGTTTGGGTACATGGGCTGTTCGCAGCTGGGTTGCGCGAACAGCAACGAGGCGGTGTTGCTCTGAGGCAAGCATTGCCAAATGGAGGCGTTGCTTGATGGCTCGGCGGCGTGTTGCATTGCCATTCAGGCGGTCTGCAATGAGGGTTATGAGCTGGTCTGCTCGTTTGGCGGCCCTGGAAAAAATGCGCTTGGTCATGGTACATTTACTCCCATTGGCGAGTAGGTCCTCGCTAATTCCCGCTAGCTTTGGCTGGTCGGGGTCCTGATTGCTGGGGTTGGTCCCCCGGCATTCCGATTGAGGGTTGGTCCCCTCAGTCCTTCAAAGCCCGCCCTGCGCGGGCTTTGTCGTTCTTACGCGCTGGTCAGGCGCTTCACTTCTGCCCTGGTTAGGGGCGGGTCCTGATTGCTGGTCAACGAGTTCGGTAGGTCTTCCTGCTTCCTGATTTAGTTAGCTTAAACTTACTAAACGCATGTTAGGCAGTTAAACCTAACAATGCAATATGGTTGTTAGAAATTTTTAATTTTTAGTGTGATCCAGAATTGGTTCTTAAAAAGAGGGCACAAAAAAGCCCGCTGGTTAGCAGGCTAGTTTCTTGTGTCGGAGGGCGGCGTTAAGCCCTCCTGAGCTCGATCATTTTACCCAAGACTATCGCCTCGCTAGCTTTGAGAAATCCAAAGTGTGGATCATCAACCACCAGATTCATGCCGTCGATCGCGTTCTTTGCCCTAAGCAGTAGCACCTTGTCGCCATGCTGCACCAAGGCAATGTCTTCATTTTCAAGCTGACGTTGTTGTGGGCTCATATCAATAACAATGAAATCACCCTTTTGGATCCCGCTTCCTGCGAGATCATCGTTCTCTGCAACGACGGCGCAGAGGTGACCTCCGTCTTCAACAACGAGGTGCCGTCCAGTATCAATCAAAGGAATCACATCACTTGATTGGCCTGTCATATCTTTTAGTTCCCATATGGGGACCTTTGATATTGCGGTGCTTGTGGCGTATTCGGAGCTGCTTTTACCAACATAAAGCCATATGGGGTCACACCCCAAGACTCTAGAGATCCCCAATATGCTGCTAATCCTCGGGTCGGCGGTATTGCCGTGGATGATCGAGCTCAATGTAGGTTTTGACAGACCAGTTTTTCTGGCTAAGTCTGCAGGCTTGAGGCCTCTTTCATCCATAAGTTGCTGGAGTCTTTCGTTAAAGGAAGACATCAATTTCACCGTATCGTTAGATTCAACAAACATTTTCCATTATGCCTCTCCGGTGGTTAGGTTTGTTTTCATTGATTGGTTAGTTTGTTCTTACTAAGATGTCCAAGAACAAAGGAGGATCGATATGCGAATTGAGGAGCCGATCAAGTTCTTTGGCAGTGCAGCAAAGGCGGCAAATGCCATTGGTTACAACCGGGTTTGTTTCAATGATTGGAAGAGGAATAACGGTGGACTCGTATCTCCTAAAGCTGCAGCTCGCTTTGTCGAAGCTAGCGGCGGAGCTCTTGATTTCGGTTTTAGTGACTACACCCAGAGTGAACGGGATTGATGTGTCCTTTTGGCCATCTATCTGCCGCATCACAACGAGAGGGCATACAGCATGGGAAGAGAAGCACTTCCTGATCACCAAAAGCTCGACACGCTATCGCCTTTAAGGACACGTGCTACACCTGCCCAGCGCCATATGTGGAGAGAAGTTAGTGCCGAGTTCGGCATGACAGAGACTGCATTTGCCCGCACTTCATTACTGATCCTGCTCAACTCCATATCTAAATATGAGCCGCAGATCCTGGCTAGGGCCGTGAAAAGGGCGAACCAGGCTCTTATCGAGCAGGGGTACCCGCCGGTCACAGTTGAGGAGATCTTGAAGGGGGAGGGGTTACCTGAGCGTGGCCTACTCACGTTTACCTCTGAAGATGAGGCCATTTACGAAGAAGAGCGGCGCAAGACGCCGGTACAGAAGCTGATTGGACTAATCAATGTTGTTTTAGGGAGATAAGACCATGTCTACCGTAGCAAGACTGACACGCCCGGCCCCGAAGCATGTGGATGAGCGTGACAACATCATCCTGAAATCTGTCATGCACGAATTGGCGCTATTTCTGGAGGATGACTCGTCGATCACCATTGCGCAGGCTGCTGGTACAGACAGGACTGCTTTGCGCCTGTCGCGCCAGCTAATGGCTTACCAGGTTGAACGTGCGGAGAAGCAAGGTAGCGCATAACTCTCAACTGTTGCCCAGCTGACCACTGGGCATTATTTAAATCAGGACCCGACCATGACCAAGTCAATCAAAGCCCTTGGGGGCTCACTATTACCTAAATTTGTGTTCGTTTGCTGCAGGGGGGGGCGGCCGGCCCTCCTTCATAAAGATCTGATACATCGGAGGGCTGAGCTATGAGCATGCTGCTGATGGTCAAAGCGATGAACATCAAAGTGGGTAACCCGCTGCGTAAACTGGTGCTTATCAAATTGGCAGACAACGCCAGTGATACCGGCGAGTGCTGGCCTTCGCATCAACATATCGCTGACCAATGTGAGATTTCGCGCCGCTCAGTGATCAGTCATATCGATGCGCTCTGTACGGCGGGCCTTTTGATTAAGGAGGCCAGAAGAGGCCCCAATGGGAAGAGGTCAAATGTCTACATGCTGACACTTGATGGTGAATCTCCTGCACATCCAGATGTGCAAGAGATGCACATAGCATGTGCAGGAGTTGCACAGACTCATAGTGCAGGAGCTGCACATAGAATCAGTCACTCTTTAGATCCAGTCATTGATCCAAAGATCCCCCCTATATCCCCCCAAGGGGAGCGCGCTGCCGAAAGTTCAGCTCCACGACGAGGAACTCGTTTGCCGAATGACTGGTTCCTACCAGCGGAATGGGGGAGGTGGGCCAGCCAAGAAACTGGATGGCCACGAGAGCGGATCCTCCTAGAGGCAGCTACGTTCGCTGATTACTGGCAGTCACTGCCCGGGGCCAAAGCAACCAAGCTGGATTGGGAGAAAACATGGCGAAACTGGGTGCGTCGTGCAGCCAGGTCGTTTAGGACGTCAGCACAGCGCAAGCCATTGGCCAACCTGCAGGCGGCCCAGAACGCAGCACAGGCACTCAGAGAGTCGGGGAGGGGGGTCTATGACGACAACACGCCCCTCTAACGTGACAGCCCTGCGTGAGATGCAGGAACGGCCATTGGTCAGCGACCGTATGGCGGCATTTATGGCTGAGGAGCTGTTGCCGATGATGGCCGGCAGCTGGCCAGCAAGCGCAAATTACCTGGATGCCAATGCCCGCGGCGTAGTGCTTGCCTGGGGAGGCGTGTTGCGTGGGTTCACTCCCGCCCAGATCAGGGAGGTTGTGCTGGACATGGCTGCTGATTTAGAACGCCAGTTCGCACCGCGCCCGGCGGAAGTGAGGGCAGAGGTACTGCGCAGATTACCTCCTGAGCCACGTCAGCTCCTGTTCTCCATCGGGGCATGCGAGATGGAGGCGACTGTGGTCGTGCTAAAACGTGACGGCGAAGTTACTTGTGAGGCGGTGAAGGTTGAGATGGAGCGGATTATCACCGAACGCCGAGATCGTGGTTACACCATCACAGGGGGGATTCAGGGATGTTCAACCAAGATGTGATTGCCGCGGTTAAAGTCGCGAAGTTCTGCAGAGTTGTGGTCTACCCGGCCGTTAGGGGCTGGAGTGGGGAGAGGGTACAGCTGGAGGTGGCAGATGAGCTTTCGGCATTGGGGCACACGGATTGCCTGTGCGGGGCAGGGCATTGGTTAGTGATCGACATGACGCCTGAGGAGGTGGCGGACGAAGTAGGATGGTTTAGAAGATCGCCAGTCCTGGTGATCACATTTAGGAGTAACTCAGGAGATCAATACACAGATCTGAGGCTGCTGTCCGGTGATAACTAGATTTGTACTGTTAGTGGAAGTTGAAATATGACACCGGCTTAGTGCCGGTGTCATATATGAAAATTTTATGAAAAACTGTTGAGGTATGTTACAAGACACTTTGGAGTGTTTGCATACTGACTTAGTTCAGAAATGACATTTGATTTTGAAAGTTGTAATTTCACCATGGTTTTTTTAGAGAAAATATTATTTTCGTTATTAGATCTTTCTTCTTTCAACTTAGTTAAGAAAACCCTAAGGAACTCAAGCTGTTGCTTTCCCCTCAATAATTTGTGAATGTCATTGCCAGTAAAGTATTCTTCTGATTCCTTGTATTTTTCAGCTGTAACATTAAATGAATTAGGAAACATATCCGAAATTTTCTCAAAATCATAAGTAGGAGTCACTCCAGTTAGCTGGATTAAAGATAAATCTTCAATTTTTATGTTGTTTAAGTAAAGGTTTTTTTTGATTCCTTTATTTTCTTTCTCTAGAGCGCTATGTGCTTTAAGCCATACATTGAATGGCTTGATAATCCTGCAAAACTCAGATAGCCTGCTAGTAAATATTGATGTCGCTATTTCGAAGTCGTTATTTTGACTGCAGCAGTCGGACATGCCAAACTCAGCGGAAATTATTCTTTTAAAAGTGTCTATATTGCAGTATAAATTTTCAATAGAATAACATGGTGTGATATAATAGTCATCGACATTATATATTTCTTCATCACCAAAATCATTGTCTATAAAAAATGCCGCTTTTGAGTTTTTGTATATGGCATGTGTTCTTATTTTATTTCTCAACTCAATGACTTTTCTTTTTCCACCGCAGTTAATTCCAGTCCATTTAGTATCTGGTATAATAGTGTTGATTCTGACTGTGTAATATTTTTCATCCTCCCCTTCAAAAAAACATACAACAGTTGTTCTATTGCGTGATAATGCTTTCATGAAGTCCATAAACTGAACTGAAATTGATGTTCTAGCATTTCTTAGCTGTTCTGCTCGATCCAATTTATAGTTCCTCAACATAGAACGCTAAATCTGATGCGAATGCGTCTAACTCATTTTCGAATATAAATGGAGAGTGTGTAGTACAAAATAGGAATTGGCACTTACCTGACTTCATAATATGGGGGAGTAGCTTACGTTGCCATTCTATTGATAGAGACAGCTCGGGCTCATCAAAAAATATAGCTAAATTCTCGCTTCTATCCAAATATAGTCTCGCGAATAATGAAACAATCTGTTTCTCTCCTGAGGATAAATTTTCCCAGTCAACTTCTTTGTTATTTTTAACTCTTATTATAGATATGGTGACATTACTTTCGTTATAACATATTTTTTATCCACCAAATACTCATTGCAAACGCTAGTGAACTCTTGAATAGCAGAGTCATTATCTTTTTGCTGCTCATAAACCTTTACTAAATTTGAAAGGAAGTAGACTAAGTCATCATGGTCTTCCAATATTTTTCCTGTTTCTACAAGATTCATGATCCGGTGCTTGTTATCAGATGAAATATTTTCTCCAATCCTATCCAATACTATTTTTATTGCCTCTGGGTCGGCTACACTTCTATACATGGAATCATCAACTCTGAAACCTGAAACAAGTTGACTAATCATTTCACCATTCACTTTTGAGAACCATTTTACAGACGAGCTTAGTATCTCATTTGTTATTGTTTTTATTCTACTTCTTACATCTGCCATACCGAAATTTATTTGATGTCCAGTTTTTATTTCCACATCCTCATTCATTCCTAATGAGTGTAGATCTTCTTCAACTCTACGATATGTTGGGAGATATAAGAGAGCTAAAGGAAATTTTTCTTTTATCAAATTTGTGATTAATTTAACATCGTCCATATTTGGAATGTTGCTACCTAGCTCATCAACTAACATTTCTAGCCAATGCTTAAGGGTTGTTGGGGCAACATCTAGTTTTTTTTGACTATTAATGAATATTGGAGTTCTTCTTAGGTCTGAGAAAGGCAACGCGATAAATGATTGAAGAAGAGTGTACACAACTTGCTCAGGTAATGAATTTTTAAGATGGTGATAAATTCCTGAATTTCTGGCTAATGATAGGTCAAAAGATAGTGACTCTTTCTTTAAACTAACCTCTTCGCCGCTTGCAAATGTTAATGAAATGCTCTCGAAAGGGATTTTTCTTAGTCTTTCTAAATCACCAGCAAGAATAGCATAAAATGCGTTTAAAACCGTGGTTTTGCCATATCCATTTTCAGCAACTATGATTTTTGTGTTTGATTCAAAATCTATGCAAACATTTCTTTCATCATATAAGCCAAAAACTTTAAATTGTTTAATTATATGTTCCATGTCAATCCTAATTTATTTTATGGTTTAGTGTTTAAGCTCGATTAAGAGTGTAGATTACATTACCTTCTCTCCAGTCAAGCTCATCTCCAATAGCGTGAATGTGTTCTTTAGCGTCAAAGTATGAGTCTGACATTCTCCATGTATTATGCAGTCCTGGCACTCACAGAGGACATTTTTAGCTAAACTGTAAAGGTGCGTAAGCAGCGATTTATCTGTTATAACCCGCGATGTAGTCTCCATTAAGCTTTTTTGTCAGAGATGAACTTACAAATTATTAGTGAATTCATTTGCATGTAACTGCGCTATAAATTTATTGTAGTTCACTTTTTAATGTATTTATAAAGTTGATAACCACCAAAACCGGTGACTGCTATAATTGCTGCTGGCCAAGCCGCTGCACTAGCTATCGCCGTTACTCCAGCTGCCATACCGCCCCCGCCGGCGGCTATAGCTCCACCACCTAACGTTGCCAGAGCTGATGAAATCGCTGCAGCCCCACTCAAACCTGCAGCGTTAGCTGTGGCAACAGCACTGCTGAAAACTAATCCTGCATTTGCAATACCTGCTGCAGCGCCAACAGTCACTGCACCTGTCGCCGCTTTTTTATCATCAGAGTCCATATTTGCATCCTGCCTATTAAAACTATGAAGAGAGCTAAAACTTCTAAGAGATATGCGAAACATTCGAACAACACAAAATGCTAATTTCTTATATTAAACTTTTAAAGTTATGATGTTTTATCATGCGCATCTTCCTTAATTAAGGATTGTGAGTATATGTGCGAATAATAGTATTGACATCCATATGCTGGTCATTCGTACCGAATCGTGTTATCTCTCCAGTCAAGCCCATCTCCGATAGCGTCGAAGGTGTTCTTTAGTGCCAAAGCATGAGTTTCGCCTCGGCCGTGGATTCCACAGTCCTGGCACTCACAGAGGTAGAACGTGTCATTAATCTTGTAGGTGTTCAGCTCAGGCAGTCCACACTGAGGACATTCTTCAGTTAGAAGAAAAGACTTGGCCTTAGTATCTAACCAAGCCTTCATGATGACGGTGTTGATTTCTGAGCGAGCCTTGTTGGTTGTCGCTCTCTGCCGATCCTCTTGAATACGCACTTCCTGAGCCAGTCGGGGGTTGAACTCTCCGTTTACCCAGTTAGCCGGGTTCTCTTCCGGAAAATCCTCAAAATACTCTGACCATTCACCCATTGGGTTCTCCTTGTCGGTTGTTTGCATCGAGTCCATCTGATGCTGTTGTTGTGGGGGAGGGTTCCCTGAGCGTTGCATTAGCTACCGCCCCTAGGTTACAGCCCCCAGATTGCTGCTTTTGACCAGTTGTCTGACGGTATTGAAGTTCACCATCTTAAGGCCCTGTGTGAGACATGGGCACCAGTCGAATAGCTTACCAATCGAATCTCGGAATGTTGAGCGATTTATCAGCTAACTCTGTGATATCAGACATGTTTTTGATGCAAATCAGGAATTAATCAATGGTGGGTGATTTATTAATTATCGATGTGGTAGAACCAGTGGTATCCATAAGAGAACTAGATAGGGTAGGTTGTGATACGCATACTGTTACTGGCTCTGTTAAGCATCGGATTTGCCGCCAGCGCCAAGGAGCAAGTGCCTGATGCCAGGCTTGTCGATGAGCAGGTGAAGCAGCAGATTATCCAAGAGTCCATCGAGAGCTACCCCGGGAACTGTCCGTGCCCATACAACTTGGCCAGGAATGGCAGCCGCTGCGGCAAACGCAGCGCTTGGAGCAGGGCCGGTGGCTATGCGCCGATCTGCTACAAGGAAGAGATAACGGACGAGATGGTCAGCGAGTGGCGGGGTAGGGCAGATAGATAGGACGATTCACCTTTAGTAACATAACTTCAATTTGTTATGTTACTTGGTTAATTGCCATGAGGAGCTCAGTGATGAATCATTGAGCCCCTCTTGTCTTAGATATGACTCTTATTGATGCTCGTCGAGTCGTCTTTGATACCAATCTGCAGTTTTATAATTATTTTCTGTGAGTGCGCCATTCCGATAAGCTTCAGACCAAGTTTTTATAGTATCTAAAAACTCTTCTATAAATGTTGATTTCTTATTTTTAAAGGGCTCGATAAAGCTAGGATATCTATCCTTGTTGTCAACGTTCCCGATACATATATTTTGTATTGAAAACATAGCATCTATTATAACGTCAACGCTCTTGCTTGGTGTTGTCTCATTTCTTGAATAATATTCTCGCTCATAAAAATCAATGATGTCATTCGTATCAGGTCTATATATTGAACCCTTATCTAAGGGGTTTAAAATATTTATGTAGATATCATTTAAAGTAGTTAAATACTCTTCTGATAGCTGGTGGTGAGCGATGTGTTTTATTATTTGGTTACAGAGTTCAGGGCTATTTGTCGGTAAACTAAATTGTTCCCTAATGCGTGATGCCTGTCCTATGGGTTCTTTATAAGATTTTCTTTTGGTCCCTTTGACTAACAAGCCATATTGAAGTTGATATAGCATGACGGTCAAGGAATTACTATTGAAAAGATACCACCAGGTATTATCAACATAAGTTGGAGGTGATACCTTCCTAGCTTTAAATAGTAGTTTAATAATTTTAACTGAGTTTTCTTTGCTGTAAGCTGATTTGCATAATTCATTAATATCCTTCACAAAGGAAAAGAATTCTTGGTCTACGACCTTGCCATTTTTTTCTAGTGATCTTTTCTCAATAAGTAGTGGTATATATTTAGATGGTGAAAATATGCAAGATTGAAGACGATGTGATTTATTGTTGCTTCCTTCATTGCAAAGTAAATAGTTAGTAATGACTTCTGCACTTTCTTTATTGTATAGTGCTATATTTTGTGACATTGCTTTACTTATAAAGTCGGCAGATAAGTTGCGTTTGTTTTCTGAAATGTATTCTATTAGTAATGGTTCAAAATGTTTTAAAATAGTGAATGCAAGTAGATCAACTATATCACAGCTACCGCATAATATTTTCTCCCAATCATATTCTAATTCTCGTAAAACCGCTTTTAAGTCACGGATGTTTGTGATATACGAAAGTATAGCTTCAATAAATTTATCGAATGCTTGATCTTCTTTACTGTTAAATAAAATTTCGGAGCTCTTATAAGTCAGCTTAGATTTTGAAAGCAGACTTTTAATGCCGTTTTTAATGGCGACTGCTTTGTAGGTATCGTCAAAGATTATGTTTTCTTTATATCTACATACCCTGTTTATTACTTCTGGTCGATAGAGCTCCTCTCCAATACTCAATATTAGTCTGAAACTAGAGTAACTGTTGAGCTTGTCTATGAGTGAGGCGATAGAATTTAATATCTTGTTTTTTTCATCGTTCCTATCAATATCTTCTATAACTAGAATAACTTTATAGTTAATCCTCAAAAGCAGCTCATTGAGTTTGTCTAACTGTGAGTTAGCTGATGAGTGACAGTCGAGTAATGGCAAGGCATCGAGCCATAAGCTTTGAGCACCTTTCAGCGAATTAATATACTTCGATGGCAACCCGCTTAGACTCGTCGTGGATGTTATGTTGGTAACGTCAGATATAATTTGTTCAATGACGATTTTCTGAATGTTCTCTTCGCTTGTGTAGTTTCCCCATGTGGTAATATGACAAGTAACAAAATTATAGGAGTTCAACATTACTTGATTTAAAGTCATGTTAATAAGTGAAGTTTTTCCCATGCCATAGCCGCCAACTATCGCAATTCCTCTAGCATCGGTAATGTCGTCACGGGTAATGATATTGTATAGCCGTTTAACAAGCGCTCCACGTCCTAAACAATCCTCGTTTATGTCGCTTATAGGGCGTTCATATTGGTACCATTTATCTGGATATGTTTTTTGTGTTTCGTCGTTTATTGATATGATTTTTGGAGTGCTGGAAAAAAAAGATCTAATTGTTTGTGGGATTAAAATACCCAATATATAAAAAAGAATTGGTGTGATGTATTTCCCATTTATCTCTGGGGAAGATGTGGTTATTATTATTCCAAAATAAAAAATTATAGACCATCTTAAAGGTGGGTTCACAATAAAAAGATATAGCTTATTCTTAATAGTAAACCATCCTAATTTAGATAGTTCTTTTTCATCTTTTATTACAAATCGCTTTTCATTGTGCAGTTCATGATGAAAGTTGTAATCACCACAGTTTACTAGTATATGCTTCGTCAGCAACCCCGCAATAAAATATGTTGCATAGTCAACAGGGTACGGCAGTGAATCATTAAATTGTCTCCACCCTTCAATGGCTTTCTTCGCAAACTCAGATTGTCCTATATAGCTTATTAGTAGCCATGAGATAACAGAGTATAACGCGATATCAATGTATCTTTTTATTATTCCAATCATTTTTTAATACCAAAACCCCATGATGTCTTTTGTTTTAATCCTAATACACACTCAAGAAGTTCTAGGTGCATTGAGAAGATAGAGAATGATACTCATCTGAGTTGATTTTGAGGAGCGAAAAAGTGCCTGTAATTGCCAAAAATATCGTTTGTTGCCAATTTTAATTTGTGGTAATGGATATGATTGAGCCTCACTTTTGCTGCGACTAAGGGGGACACAATGCAAACAGAAGAACTCTTTGAAGAGGTCGCCGCCTGGGCGCTGCAGCAAGACCGGTTCATCACCAGCCTGCAGTTGTGTGACCAGTTCAATGTATCTATGCCAGTTTCAGGACGGCTTCTCCGCAAGCTAATTACCCACCCGCGGATTACCTCAGAGTTCAAGCGTGAGAAGTGCATTATCAGCGATGGGCAAGCCATGACCATGCTGATGGTTCGGGTGATAAAGATCGCCAGGGTGCCCATGGGGCCTCCGAAGCCTGCCAAGCTCCCCAAGCCCAAAGTCGTAGTGATTCCTCAGCCTAAAGATGAAGTTGTGGTCAAAAAGCTGAGGAAGCTGGTAGCAAACATGCCGCGGTGAGGGACTATTTCCCATTACTCCGAGGTTGGTGCAGACCGGTATACTTCGCTTCTGTGATAAGCGAGATACTCGCTCTGTTTGGGTTTGAAGGGGCCGACGTTTATTGGCAGCTCAACGCCCCACTGCTGCAGGGCCCGCTCGATGCTGGGTTCGGCACACAACAGGTCGCCGGCGTCAGTGAAGGTAATCCAACCCTGGTCGAATAGTTTGTCGATGTGAGGGGAGAGCAGTAGACCGTTGTTTCCATCCAGGCGTTCTGTGTTATCGCTCACGCACCAAGGTTTGATGTGGCTTGCAATCAGCAGGGCTTTATTGGTGACTCCGGTAACTCGACAAGCTGGCTCAACCTTCTCCAGGTTTGCACGGAAAAGACCTTGGCCACGGCGCGATTTGACTAGCTGCTGCTTTTCTGTTGCGTCCAGGGCCGAGGCCTGGATGTCCGCCTCGATTGCATCACCTTCCAGTTCGGCCTGATGCTGCTCTATGTCATCAGCAAAAGATGGATTCATTCCCTTGGCTAATGAAAGCACCAGGTTGCCGAGTGCTTCGCTTATGCTCGCCAGATAGCAACCTTGGTTACCGTTGCCACTGGCTTGCAAGGGCGAATTCTTCGAAGGGAGGAGGGGAGCGAACAACTCCAAGTAGTCCTTGGGACGAATTGGCTGATCCAATAACTCCCAGTCGATTGGTACCTCCCAGCCAGTATCTGACCACGAATCGCCGGCGCTGCCGAATTCAGAGGGCTTCCTAGCCTCCAGGCAAGGGGCAGTCACCAGGCCAATTGCCTTGATAAGCCTGCCGGCATAGGAGATCACAACATCTCCTGGCCGGGTCAGCGTGAGGTTGATATAGGTCTGGTTCTTCGATCCATTTCGGTTCGTTTTGGGCGACCAGATATAGCCGCCCCCGACTTCAGCACTGTAAGTTCGTTTATGGTTTACCCACCAGAATCTCACTATATATCCTTCTTATGCTGGTTTATTACTGGGAGTATCATTATTTTTTAATTCTGACTTTGTTGTATTCTGCTACCAGGAGCTTTGCATTGTCATTTTGACTCATCCATATTAGTTGAAAAGTAACCAATGGTATTAGGCAAACTATAAATAAAACTTCGCTTGCCTTCATTATTTGAGTCAGCTGACCAGTAATGAACCAAATGAAATACAGAGAACAGATTAGAATGTAAACTACAAAATATGCCTGTGACTTTATTGATTGATAGTTCACAGCAGCCAGGTTATGTCTGTTTTCTTTGATGTATTTTGCTCTTCTAAGTCGCATGCCTTTGAAGAAGGTTTTAGTACCATCTTTCAACTTTGAAGCAAGTAATGGCACTAATTTAAATAGAACGACGAAGAAGACGCCAGTGAACCACCATGCAGGACTTTGTAGGTTGAGCATTATTTCACTCATTGAGGCTCCATTGTTTCATATGTCAGAGTTGTTACAATGTAATTTTGTAACAATACATGGCATTACATAATACTCATCTGAGTGCTAAAGGTGGAGTGTTTTTTGAAGCTGCTACTTCAAAAATCTGTTTAGCTGTACCCACATAGATTGCGGTTTAGACCTCAGTTTGGTCAATTCGGGGGGGAGGCTTGCTGTAGTGTGTCATTGCTCATTATTTAGCCTGGGCATGGTCCTGCTGGACCTAGACCATTTGGCTGTGTATGACAGAAAGAACTCGAGAACTCTCTTAATAAACCAAATTTCTATGGTTACGACTCTTTTTTTCATGAGATACTAAGGGACAGCGCGTGGTTTTTCACGTCGTGTCCCTGAAGCGAAATGTTAGCCAATTGTATCTTAGAAAAATACTACTCACTCAAGTAGTCAATTGGATTTTCGTTTGCTATTTTCCAAAATAGATGCTCACCTAATGCGAATCGCAGTTCGGTAGATAGTTTTTTTTCCGAGTATTTCTCGCTCTCCACCATGTAGAAATCTGACCCGAAAAGAACTTTTTGTTGTATGGCTGGGTTCTCAAGTAGTATTTTAAGTAGCGGAACATTTTCCTGGAAATTGAATATGGTGTATGAAATGTCTGCATATAGGTTTTCGTATTCACCGCTCTCCATCATCTCAACAATTTTTGTGAGCCAGGTCGGATTGTTTATATTTCGCCCTTCATTAAGATGACGCCGCCATTCGCTGACTCCACCAAAATGACCAAGGCAGATACGTAATTTTGGAAATGCCTTTAGCACTCTCTTATAATGATATGGGTCTGCAAGAGCGCGAGCTTCTTCTATCGGCATGTCTTTAGAGTTCACAGACCCTGGAGAGCAGTGTGCTAGCAACGGAATGTTTTTTTCGGTCATGTAGGGATATATTTCATTCATTAGAACGTCGTGATCTGGTCGATACCCTAGTGTGGGATAAATTTTTACTCCCCTGAATCCATCTTCTTCGACAAGTTTTTTTAATCTACCCAAGACATTTGGTCTTCTTGGCTCAATGTGTGCAAACGGTATGAGTATATCTCGATATAACTCGTTTTTTGATAGTCTTGATAATTCAGCATGTTGCTGATCAATATCTTCTATGACCTTACCCGCCCCCATGAAACCCATGTCCATCGGAAGGATGATAAATTTTGTTCCAAGAGGATAGTAACTAACTAGAACCTGAAGGTTTTCTTCCTGTGATTTTCGATATGTTGCGTTTATAAATGCGGCATATCTATGAGCCTTATCATTTTCTGTAAATGGAACAATAGCCTTCATGGCGTTCTTCAACATCCACTGGAGGGGAGGAATGCGCGCAGCCTTCACCAAAAAGAATGGGAAGTAGCCATCAGGAATATTTTCGTGCGTGAAAATATGATTATGGCAGTTGTATATCGTCTTGTTTGGCATAAAACTATCCTCTTGATAGACATGTGAAGGCGTAACTATCTGTTATAAAATGAATTATCTTCAATAGTGTAGTTGAGTCTAGCCATTCCATTGTTGTGTTTAGATACAACCCACAGACCACTGCTTTTGACCGGCAATCTCATGGCTATGTCGCACCTCACATGTGGTTATGGCACTGAGTGATAATCATGGCGCCGATACCTAATTATTGGTTTTTTCTGTCAGTAAATTGTGTGAGATAGAGCATGTTATTAATGTATATCTGCATTAACGAATTCAATAGGTGAGCGTTAATAGTCATGGTCTTCGAAAGAACTACGTGGATGATGTGCAGCTATAGCGGTAGAAAACCCGGGAACCCATCAATAGTTTCCTATTTTTGTGGATTACTGCTGCGTGACATTGCTCAAAGTTTGGTCGTAACATGGTCAGGCCGGACCTAGACCACTCGGCTGTTTATGACCAACAGGACCCAGACCATGACCAAGCTACACACCCGAGATCTATCCGCAGTTTGCACCTGTGGAAATTCCTACATTTTCAATAGGCCCCCCGTGTTTATAAGTCACCGGAGGTGATGTGGATCTGACCTTGCTGAGGATGTCTGGCGGGGTTTTGGTTCCATCCACCCCAGCAGATGCAGAAGTGATTCGGTTGATGCCTATTGGTACCACTATCCAGGCACAGGGTAGGGGACGCCGTAATCCCGCCTTCCACCGCAGATTCTTTGCCTTGCTCAACCTGACCTTCGACTACTGGGAGCCAACTGGTGGCTTAGTCTCACCAGCAGAGCAGGGGATATTGGATCGCTTTGTTCGTTACCTCTCACGCTTCGGTGCTTCCCACACCCTGGACCAAGCCAAAGAAGAGTTCATAGACCAACTAGCCTGCCTCCGCGTCGAGCGCCATGGCCCCCAGGCCGAGAAGTCATTCGAGGTGATGCGTAAATGGCTTACTGTCGAGGCCGGCTACTACACGATCGTGATACTGCCGGATGGGGGCATACGGAAGGAAGCCAAGAGCATTAGCTTTGCCAAGATGGGGCAGGAGGAATTTGCAGATCTCTATCGAGCAGTCTTTGGTGTTTGCTGGCGCTATGTCCTCAGCTTGCAGTTCCGCTCTGAAGCTGAGGCCGAGGAGGCCGTGACTCAGCTAATGGGGTTTGCCTGATGAGGTTTGAGACGAGCCCGATCCGTTCTCAGGTGCTTCGTGATGGCGCCCGCGGCCAGGCCTGCAAGCTTCAGCTGCCCGGTGTCTGTATTGGTGGCACCGGCACCACCGTTCTGGCTCACCTTCCGAGTGCCCCGCATGGCATGGCTTTGAAGGGGGATGACCTGGTGGCGGTTGAGGCATGCTCTGCCTGCCATGATGCTATCGACGGCCGGCTTCCCTATGACTGGGAGCCAGGGGAGCGAGAGGAGGTGATCTATGTCGCGTTGACCCGCCAGCTGCACAGCTGGGTTGTGCGAGGGCTTATCAACGTCAAAGGCGCAGCATAAGCAATTTGTTGTTAATCAGGACCAAGACCACACGAGGACCAACTCATGAGCTACTCACTGGAAATGGCATTGCGGCTGTTCTCACCGAAGGGGGCACTCCATGAGCCAATCAGCGGCAACTTCAATGCCCTGGGCCGTGACGACTTCATCGGTGCCCTGCAGATTGCGGCCAAGTCAAATGAACAGGGGCTGCAATATCTGATGGCGGATCACCTTGTTGACCCGCAGTCTATCGTTGCTCTGCTTACCTTCTTCGAGAGTGAGCTGGGGAGTGAGGAGGCTGCAGGCATGGCCCTGGCCATATTGCTTCGTCGTCCACTGCCTGAACAGTTAGATCGGTTGGTGTCATCGCACCCTTACTTTGACAAGGAGCGGCGCAGAGCATCTGTGGTGATGGAAAGAGCGAAGCGGGCTCACCGGGCTGGTAATGACCACGAGTATCGCCGCCTGCTGGCAGAGCGTAACGGGATATTGAGTGCGGCCCGGGATCGCTGTGCAGATGAGATCTTACAAACTGGACGCTGCCCGCAGTGCAAGGGAACCGGCAGGCGTCTGCGACTGGGTGATGAGTGTCCGAAGTGTCACGGTACCGGGCGAGTGGTTCCGGATGCTGAGCTTGTGTCACAGCGCTTTGGAATGGCAATGAGTGAAGCAATGGAGCGGTTGGTAGACGAGGTGATCCACCAGGCATCGGACTTGGTGCGGATCATGGACCGGCAGGTGAGGGAGATGCGTGCTGAGAATTTATAGATTAAACGTTGAGAAATAGAAGGAGGCCCACACCTCCTTACCATCCGACTTAAAACAAGAACATCCGCATAATACAAATGATCAGGTGTGGGTCTATCTCGAACTTAAGCTCAATCTTCATGGGCACTTACTCCTTATTAAAGAAACATTGTTGTCGATTTATACAAAACGATTGAAAATCAGTCTCTGATGTAAAATCGTTCATATATCTATATGGCATCATTTGTACAAATCTTGCCAAATAAACATCGTACAACGTACTTCTCTAACAGGAAGTCGAGGTGGCGGCATAATATATATAGACATTTCACTCGTCAATATTTTTCATTTATGCATTTAGTTTTGAATAAAATATCAGCGCTTTTTACGAGTCTAAGGTGTATTCACAGTTTGGTTCTGTGAGCGAGAATTGAACAGTTATTTTAGTCTATTTGTTATCGGCAAATCATTGATGCAAGTGGTATAGCAGGGACTAAGGTGTTCCCGCTTCATCATCCACTCTCTGTTATCTTTGCCTCGAGCCCCAAAGAAGACTTTCCCCAAGCCTTCCTGATTGATCTTGTCGATCACCTGCATCAGAGCTCCGCTGCGAGGCTCTTGCTGCTCCATTGCAAACAGGTCACCTTGCTGGATTCCCGACGGAGTGAAATCAGCCAGCATGACGCCGGCTTTCTGGTACCGGTAACCATTTCTCCAGACTTGTGAGAGGAGAGGAGGGATAAGTGCCAGCAGGGCACGGGTATCGCAGGTAGGGATGGCAACCCTGGTACTGATGTGCTTGCCGTAGTAGGGCTCTTTCTCATTGAAGGGACTGGTGCGAACGAACAAGGTTATATGGCTGCAGCACATGCCCTCTGCCCGTAGCTTCTCCGCGGCTCTTTCCATGTAGCCGGCGAGAGCCTGATGCATAGGGCCAATTGCGGTGATGCGTTCGCCGAAGCTCCTGCTACAGATGATCTGCTGTTTGGCCTGGGCTACTTGCGCGAGGTCTGCACAGGGGATCCCCCGCAGCTCCTGCACTGTCCGCTCGACGACTACGCCATACCGGCTTCGTAGACTCTTGGGGTCGGCAGCAACGAGGTCAGCGACCGTCTTGATGCCTTGAGCATCCAGCTTGGCTGTCAGCCGCCGGCCTATGCCCCAGACTTCCTCGACCGGGGTGATAGCCATCAACCTGGCCCGCCTTGCCTCATCACGTAGATCGACCACTCCACCGGTGGCTGGCCATTTCTTGGCGGCGTAGTTGGCCAGCTTAGCCAGGGTTTTGGTGGGGCCAATGCCAACACCAACGGTGAGCCCGGTCCATTGCTGCACACGTGCCCGCACTTGGCGGCCATATTCCAGCAGGTCGCCAGCCCAGCTTTCGCTCAGTTCAATGAAGGCCTCATCAATGCTGTAGACCTCAACTGTCGGCGCCATCCCCTCCAACACGGTCATGACTCGGTTCGACATGTCGCCATAGAGGACATAGTTGCTGGAGAACCAGACTCCCCCCATCGCCTCAAAGAACTGGCGGATCTGGAAGTAGGGGACTCCCATCTTGATGCCAATTGCTTTGGCTTCAGGGCTGCGGGATACCACACAGCCGTCGTTGTTGGAGAGTACGACGATCGGCACCCCCTTGAGATCGGGTCGAAATAGCCGCTCACAGGAGGCGTAGAAGTTGTTCACATCGACCAGGGCAATCACATGGGGCATGGCTTACCCCAGCTTGGTTTTGTGCAGGACGAAGGTGACGACCCCGAATATCTCGAGTTCTTGTCCCTCTTGTAGATAGATGGGAGCAAAGTCTGGATTTGCAGGCATCAGCGCAGGATAAGGACGTTCCTGCAGCCGTTTCACTGTGAACTCGCCATCAAGACAGGCCAGTACAATGGCGCCATGGCGTGCTTTGAGCGCCCTATCGACGATCAGCAGATCACCATCATTGATACCTGCCTGCACCATGCTGTGCCCGCTGGCTCGGACATAGAAGGTGGCAGCCGGGTGCTCCACGCATAGTTGGTTCAGGTCGATCGTCTGTTCGACATAGTCCTGGGCGGGGGATGGAAAACCACAGGCCGCAGGGGACAGATATAAGGGGATCTCAAGTGCTGGCGAATCGAGTTCAGGTACTGCAAACATGGTTAGGACTCTACTGTGCTGTATATAAATACAGTATAGCCTTGCAGCAGATGAAGATCACCGTGATCAAATGAAGCTTGCCTAGTGGTATATTGGCGTAATATTGAGTCTAAAGAGGGCTAAGTGGCTGTGGCAAAAGGACAAACAGCAAGGCAGAAAGACCTTGCGAGAGAACTTCGTGAGCTTACTGCAGAGCATGTGCTGCGGGCCGTAGAGACCTTTGAACAGATGGGGGGCGATGTTCCCACCTATAAGCATTCCACCACATATGACTTGCTCATCGAAGGCCGGCGCTATCCGCCCAAAGCCATTCTGGGGTTGGCAGCCCAAGATCTGCTTGGCCATGAGTTTCCGTCATCCAAGTTCAGTGGTGGCTTGAATAGCCCGTGCTTCAACATCCTTGAGAAGCTGGGCTTCACGATCGTACCTAAAAGCGTTGCTCTCCGACTGATACCGCATCACCTGTATTCACGTGAAGAAGTGGCTTCAATCTTTGCGCCAGGGAAGCCATTTACCCCGGGGGCTGGGTCGTGGGGCCTATCAGGGATCATCAGCAATGCTCCAGGAGAGCGCGATTTTGTCTTCTTCGTGACCCTGGGTGTGTATGAGAGCAATGACTACGATGATGCCCTGACTGCTGATGGCTACATGATTTGGAAGTCTCAGAACCAGCAGACGCCAGACAGTCCCCTGATCAAGTTGTTGGTAGAGCATGATGACACCCGTAATAACGTCAGGCTTTTCCTGAGGACCTCTAAGAAAGAGGAGTACACCTACATGGGGCCATTGGCCTTCAATGACTGGGATCCTCAATCCAAGAACCCTGTACATTTCACTTGGAAGCTCCTGAACTGGCCATTGCCATCGGATGTTCATACCCATTTTGCTCAGCACATACGGCCGGCGTTATCCCCGCTGTATCACCCCTTAGTGGAGAATGATGTACCAGGCTCTTTGAGTCAGAGTGCGCCACCCAAGGTTAGTGCCGGTGGTGCGAAGAAGGGGAAAGGCACCAAGGGTGGAACTGTTGACTGGGCTGCCCGGGAGCAGCGTAACAGGGAGCTGGGGTTAGCCGGGGAACGCTTGGTTATCGAATACGAGCAAAACAGGCTGCTTCAGGCCGGGCATTCAGACCTGGCGGCCCGGGTTGAGCATATCGCGTTGAGCGACTCTGCTGCGGGGTACGACATTCTGTCGTTCGAAGAGGATGGCACAGAGAAGTTCATAGAGGTTAAGACCACTGCGGGGCCTGCCTCCACACCGTTCTACATCAGTGAGAACGAGGTGAATGTTTCCAGGCAGCTGAAAGATCGGTTCTGGTTATATCGAGTACATAGCTATTCTCGGGAAGAGAACAAGGGGGAGTTTTATTCATTCCGCGGTGAGGTTGAGGAGCACTATTCACTGTCTCCAATCCAGTACCGAGCAGCAGTAAAGTAAAGGCCCTATCGGGCCTTTACTGAATGGCATTCATCCTGGGGTTCTGTGTCATCAGTTTGAGCAGCATCTTGATTGCAGTCAGCTTTTTTCTGGGGCAGAGGCTTCGCAGGTATAAAATAATAGCTTGGTTCGTTTGTGAAATTGGTCCCTGTGTCATGCTCAAGTTGCAGCCATGCTAGGAATTTATCAATGTTTTTGTTTTCATCCATGCCAATGAAAACATAGAATGCAAGAATTCCCATTACTAGGATATTTGCTAACATAATGCTGATGTCAATTCTTGCTTGAGTTTCGAAGGGTACTAGTGCAATGAGCACTGATAGCGTTGGGATAAACCAAGGTGTTTTAAGTAAGGATTCCTTTTCTTTTTCATTATTGTCTATCATTCGCCACTGAATGATTTTATATATTTCTATATCGCATAGACGTTCGTTTTGCATAAAGATATATTTGAAGTGGAGATATCTAATTGGGACGTTATGATGATTAACCATTAAGATTGGAGATTTCTTTTTAATGATTTTAATCATTGCGATGTCAACAATCTTCTTTGTTATAAAGATTGCTATGAATGTAATGGTGAATGATGTAAAAGCAACATATTTATTAAGGCCGGACAAAATGTTAGGAAAGAAGATTGGTATGGTTGAAAATATAATATTAAAAGCGCCAATGACGGCATAAGTACCTAACGCAAGATAGAAATATTTCACTTTCCCATATTTCGTAAGGACTTCCTTTGCTCCGGTCTTCCTATATATTTCTTGAATGTCACGTTGTAGCTCAAAGATATCAAAATGATGCTGTTGCTCTGATTTCATAAGAAAAGTGACTATTGAATGACATGACTCTATTGAGTCACCTTTGTATGGTGATGTCAAGGCACTGAAAGCAAAGCAAGGTCCGTTTCGTTTCATGGTTCCCTATCTTGAAGGGCAATTAATTATCGGAATATGACGGAGGTTTGTGGCACAATTGGAGCTCAATTTGCAGGGGGATGTACCAGGATGAAGAAGAGAATAGGGATAAGCCTTGGGGTTTTATTGATGTCATGGGTGGGCATCTGCCAAGCAGATGACGCCCTTGAAAGAGCTAGGCAATTGATAGCTGAAGGCAAGGAGAGGGACAATATTGTTCAACTGCGTGAGGCTGTTTCCTTGCTTCAAGCAGGGGTTAAAAGTGGTGATCCAGCATCTCAGCTTGAGCTCGGCAAGCTATATTCCGATGGACGTTATGATACCCGTAATGGTCCGGAGGCCCTATCGCTGATCACTGCTGCTGCTGAGCAAGGTAACGCTGAAGCCCAGTTACTACTCGGAAGAATGTATTCTGGCATACAAGAGGGGATCATTGAGGTAAAGGGCGATCGAGAAGCTGGGTTTGAGTGGTATCAGAAGTCTGCAGCCTTAGGCAACAGTGATGCCCAGTATTCTTTAGGACTCATTTACGCCAGCGAATATGAACCAATTCATGATAATAAAGTTTCGTTGAAGTGGTATACGAAGTCCGCAGAGCAAGGTAACCCATTATCCCAAGAGGTGTTGGGGCGAGTGTACCTGTATGGCGAACTGGATCAGAAACCCGATTTGGATAAAGCGGAAAAGTATCTAAAGCTTGCGGACGCTCATAGTACGCAGGACCTCGTAGGGAGATTCAATGCGTTACGCTGCTTAAGAGGTGCAGATGAGAATGGTGACTTAAAGGCATTGGGTGAACTATGCAGAAACGAGGATGCTGATAGGGGAATCCCGCTGTGGGTTGGTTTAAGATGTCAAGATGTAGATTTGGAAAGCACGCAGTCTATTGATGCGTGTTTTAACAAGCAGAAGCCAAATGATCCGGAGACTAATTTTATGCATGCTTTTGTCTTTGCATTTGGTTACGGACGTCCAGTAGACTTAGTAGAGGCTTATGCTTACTTTTCTATGGCGGCAGCAGTGCCTAGCAATGAGCTAGAGCTTATAACAAGCTATAAACAAGCAATAGAGAAAGCTATATCCCCAGCAAAGTTGTCAGAAGCTAAAAAAAGATTCAATGATATGCATAAACTGGCCATGTGAGTCTGTTTGATAGGGGCTGACGAGAGGTAAAACCTTTCATCGTGTCACATATTGACGTATGCGCTGATGTTCTAACCAATTGCTGAGTTCACTTCTGTATTAGGAAAAGAAAAATGAATGAATTTATCAAAGTGTTTTTGAATCAACGTAGTCTGCGTGCTGCTTTGCGTGAACTGAGCTTTGAGCAATTGACCGAAGCAAAGGAAAAGCTGGATATGCTTTTCAAGGAGCGCGAGGAAGCTGAGCTCAAAGTCATGCAAGAGCAGGAAGAGCGCCAGGCCAAATTGGCCGAATTCCAAGCAATGCTGGAGCAAGCCGGTATTGACCCTAGCGAACTGCTGGGTGCAGGTGAAGGTAAAGGCACCAAGGATACCGCTGCTAAGCGCGTCCGGGCTCCTCGTCCTGCCAAGTACAAATACACCGAAGATGGTGTAGAGAAAACCTGGACTGGTCAGGGCCGTATGCCCAAGGCGATTGCCCATGCGGTAGAGGGTGGCGCAGCGCTTGCGAGCTTCCTGATCTAAGCAGCTCGGAAGTTGAAAAGCCAAGGAGTGATCCTTGGCTTTTTTTCGGGGTAATTGAGCTGATATTAGAGATGTTTTTGCCGGATGAACTTTGGTTACACTGTTGCTTCATCAATGAGCAGATTGTTTATGAAGAAGTTGGCTATGCTTTTGGCGGTGATGTTCGTGGCATATTGGTTGCTGCTAGCCCATGTATCATGGGACATCTTTGACAAGACTCCATCTGTCAGTGTGGTGTCAAAAGATGGCAAGTACACAGTGTTCTTAAAAGCAGTATATCCAGTAAATCCAATTGGCATATATTGTCAGCTCACTACCGAGTCGCCAATATTTTTTGAATTGTATGATGCCAAGGGCGCTTATGTAGGCCAATCATCCCCCTTTGTATGCTATGGGGAATGGCGAGATGTTCCATATCGATTCCCGGGGGAAGAGTTTACTTCCGATGTTGATAGCTTCGTTGTTTTTGATGACGAATATAATGGTGAGTTGAACATAAGCACCAAGCACAAAAAGTGGTGGAGCATGATCCTGTCTCCATTTCATCCAAGGGGATGAATTGCTAGTGGGCTCGTCGAGCCATGACGAACAATCGGCCTTAGCTCTAGAACCTGAGTGGCGAGAGTTCATTGTTAACCACCAACCGACGTTGGTTACAGAATCTGCTGGTTGAATACTCATCAACTCAGCGTTAGCATCTCCCTATGATAGCCAGAGTCTTACCGACCCTGGCCTTTTTGTTTCTAGCCCGCCTCGTGCGGGCTTTGTCGTTTCTGGGGGGAGGGATGAGCAAAGAGGAAGGGGTGGCAACGGCCGCAGTGGTCTCAGGGGTTGCCGTAAAATCCGGCCCGCCGGTCATTGTCTCAACGATGACTCTGGCGGGCTATTCGCTCAATGACTGGGTGCTTGCGGCCACGCTGGTCTGGATTGTGGTCCAGATGGGGTGGTTTATTTGGAGCAACATCATCCGGCCTCGGCTTAACCGGGGAGGGAGAGAATGAGCAAAGTACGCGTCGCCGTTGCCGCACTCACGCTCTCCGCCGCGGGCTTTGTGGGGATCTTGAATCGAGAGAACATCAAGCTGGAAGCATACCCGGATCCGGTTCACGGCTGGCAGGTGCCCACCATTGGGGCCGGTAGTACCGAGGGGGTGAAGCGAGGAGACAAGATCACTCCGCTCCAGGCCATCAACAGGAGCTTTCGTGAGGTTCGCGTGTTCGAGAGCGCCCTCAAAGGCTGCATCAAGGTACCGCTCTACCAGTATGAGTACGACGCCTACGTCCAGCTGTCGCACAACATCGGCCAAGGGGCGTTCTGTCGCTCTACGATAGTGAAGCGCCTCAATGCTGGTGACTACGACGGTGCTTGCGAGGCGATCCTGCTGTTTCGTCGTGCCGGCAGCCAGGACTGCTCTGTGCCTGGTAACCGAGTGTGTGGTGGCCTCTGGGCAGACCGGCTGCGCCTGCATGCACAGTGCAAGGGTGGAACATGACTCCAAGCAGCTATGCCAAGGCAGCCCCCTACGTCGCGGGTGGTCTGGTCGTTGCAATCTTACTGGGCTCAGGCCTGGCCTTGTATCAGTACCGCTACAGCGAAGGCTATCGCGCCGGGGAACAGGCTGAGCGGCTTGTGTGGCAAGCGAAATGGAGCCGACAGGCAGCGGAACTCGCTGACGCCAAGGCCAGAAACTTGGAATTGGTGCGTGAAGAAGAGCAGCGCCGCCAGAATGAAATTGAGAAGGTGAGACAAGATGCAGAACAGGATATCGCCCGGGCCGAAGCTGATGCTGCTGCCGCTAATGCTGTCGCTGGTAGCTTGCGCGAACAAGCCCGTCGCTTGGCAAGCCGAGCAGGTCAGTGCGCCGGTAATCCCGGTACTGCCCAAGGAGGCTCGGCAGCAGGCCAGTCTGCCCTGGTGCTCGCCGACCTGCTCAGCCGGGCTGATGCTCGAGCGGGAGAGTTGGCTGCAGCATATGACCGAGCTCGAGCTGCAGGACTAGCGTGTGAGCGGGCCTACGATGCTCTGTCTGCCACAAAGCCCCGCCGATAGGCAAGATTTCTGTTTGTGGGGGAATGGATGAACTGGAATGAAGATCTGGAGCATGTTGGGAAAATGACCGGTGTTGTACACGGTATCCTGTCCCACGATGGCGATACAGCACTGGTGCTCTTGAACACTGGCGTCGCTGTGGAGGTATCTGCGACTCATCTGCCAGTACCCGGGGACACCGTTGTTGAAGGTGAGTTGTCTGTATAAATGGCCCGAATCGACTGGCTTGCGATGCAAGAGGAGTTCACTGCTGAGCACGCAGCCTCTGGCATCAGTGTGAAAGAGTGGTGCGAGAAACAGGGCCTCAACTACCAATCTGCGCGGCGCCATATCAAGTTTCGAACTGCGCAAACTGCGCATTCAGATGTGCGCAATGCGCAAAGTGCGCAGTCCAAAGTGCGCACAATTGCGCACTCTGAGAAGAATGCGCAACCCAAGGGGAATGAGGCTAAGGCCAGAGGGGGAGAGGGAGGAGAGAGAAAGTCATCTTCACCTCCACACGCCTCGGCCGATTCAGGCCAAAAAACGAAAAACAAAGGGCGTGACGATGCTGGCCGCTTCGTTCGTGGCGAGTATGAGGGCAACCCGAATCCGCAGGCGAACATCAAGCCAGGCATGCAGATTGCCAAGACCCACGGCGGTTACGCGCAGTTCCTCGATGCGCCCGAACTGTTCGACCAGGCCGAGGAACTGAGGCTAAGGGATGAGCTGATATTTACCCGGGCGCGCGTTATCTCTGTCACCAAGACCTTGAAGGCGTTGCAGCAGGATCTCGCTGCGGCAACCGAGATGGCCGACAGGCTCGCCCTCTATGAAAAGCTCCTGAAAGCCGAGCAGGCCCTCGACCGGAACATCCAGCGCATTGAGTCCATCGAACGCACCCTGAGCACGATGCGGATTGATGAGGTAACTGGGCCAAAGATTGAGGCCGACACCAAGCGCATTGAGGCGGCTACCCGCAAGCTGACAGCAGAGGCTGATAGGTTGGAGAAGGATGGTGGCAGTGAGTCAACTCCTGTCAGTGAGATGGTATCTGAACTACAGGGTATGGGTACCGGTGGACTGATGTCGTGATAATATTGGCCGGTATTTTGGGTGAGGGATGTAATGAGAATTTACGGTAAAAATGAGGCAGGTGAGGCTGTTTATATTGCTGATTGCCCGCTCCCGAAAGCAGCCTATGCCGAGTTAGATTCTGGACATAGCTTTCACCTAGAACTGCAGCCCGTAGTGCCTCTTGGCAATCGCTGTGCAAAACAGCCCAGCTCTGTAATGAGCGAGCGCATCCTCCTTGAGCCATATCGCCTTTACCGTAACAAGATATTGGTTGAGATGGGGGCAATAATTGCCGATCCCCTTCACTTGAGGATGCTCGCGGATAACATTCAAGAACTCGCTGCAGTTAGATTAGAGGCGCAGGCAGTTGTAGACTCCTGGACAGTAGAACCTCAAGAACGCTAGTAGCTTCATATCAGTACACTAACCCGCTTCGGCGGGTTTTTTATTGCCTGAGACCCGCCAATGACCGAACCCGACATCTCCGCCATGACTGAGCAGGAGCAGATGGCCTACATCCGCTCGAAGCTCGGTGATAAGTGGTGGCGGATGAACAACCTCTACATGATCGAGAACGAGCAGGGCCAGCTGGTGCGCTTCCGGCTGCGCCCGGCGCAAGAGCTGCTGTTCAAGACCATGTGGTGGCTGAACATTGTATTGAAGGCACGCCAAATAGGGTTCTCTACAGCCATCGATATCTATCTGCTCGATGAGGCGCTGTTCAACAAGAACATCAAGTGCGGGATCATCGCCCAGGACTTGGCTGCAGCAGGCGAGATATACCGTACCAAGATTGAAGTCCCTTTCGATAACCTGCCCGGCTGGCTCAAGGCGCAGTTCCCAGTGGTCGCACGGCGTGGCGGGGCAAACGGCGGTCACATCCTGTTCCGGCATGGCTCAAGCATCCAGGTGGCCACGTCCTTCCGATCGGGCACTGTTCAACGCCTGCATGTCTCTGAGCATGGGAAGATCTGCGCCAAGTACCCCGAGAAAGCCAAAGAGGTTCGCACCGGTACCCTGCAGGCTATCCACCCGGGCGCCGTGGCATTCATCGAATCAACGGCTGAAGGTGTGGGCGGTGATTTCCACGCCATGAGCATGAAGTCGCTGGAGCTCAGCAGAACCGGTGGCGAGCTCAGCCAGCTCGACTGGAAGTTTCACTTCTTCGCCTGGTGGCAAGACCCCAAGTATCGCGACGAAGTGCCGGCATCCGGTGTGGTGGCCAGCAAAGCTCAGCTGGAATACTTCGCTGCGGTAGAGAAGGCGATGGGCTGCACCATTAGTGATGAACAACGCCAATGGTATGTGCTCAAAGAGGCGACCCTGGGCACTGAGATGAAGCAGGAGTTTCCCAGCACGCCGCTAGAGGCGTTTCTGACCTCTGGTCGCCGGGTGTTTGACCCGATAGTGACGATGGAGGCGGAAGGTGACTGCATTGCACCACTCATCGTCTATGACATCGACCCCGTTACCGGCACGCGCCATAAGGCACGCAAGCCAGAGCGACTGGACGAGCAGGGCCAGCGGTCGCTCGAGAACATGCTGCTGGTGTGGGAGCTGCCCGATCCCGATGAGGATTACGCCATCGGCGGTGACGTGGCAGAGGGGCTTGAACACGGTGACCGGTCATCATTAGATGTGGTGGCCAGAAGCGATGGTCGCCAGGTAGCGCACTGGTATGGGCACCTGGATCCCGGGCTCTTTGCGCAACTGCTGGCCCACGTTGGCAAGTTCTACGGCAGTGCAGAGCATGGACCAGCTTACATCGGCCCAGAGCGCAACAACCATGGCCATGCTGTGGTACTCAAGCTGCGAGAGCTTTACCCCATCCGCCGTATCTACACCCAAGAGCACATCGACCGTGACCGAGATGATGAGACCCCACGCTTGGGCTGGCTCACTACCAGGCAATCCAAGCCACTCCTAGTTGATGGCCTCAAGACCCTGCTGCGTGCCGGCCAATCGGGGATCCGCTGGATCGGTACCATTTCCGAAGCAACCACCTTTGTCTACGACAAGAACGGCAGCATGAACGCTCAGGAAGGCTGTTACGACGACCAGCTGATGAGCTACATGATTGCCCAAGAAATGCGCGCCAGAATGCCTGCTCGCATCGTCAAACCTGAATCCGCCCGTAAACCTAAGCACTGGATGGCCAACTGATGATCAATGCCCAGCCCAAGGCCCCTGAAAAAGGCGGCCTCGATACCGCACGCCTGCTCAAATTGATGAGCGACATCAACGGCCAGCCAGACTGGCGCTCGATGGCGAACCGCGCATGTGCCTACTACGACGGTGATCAGCTGCCTCCCGAGGTGAGCAAGGTGCTCAAAGAGCGTGGCCAACCCATCACCATGCACAACCTGATCGCCCCAACCATTGATGGGGTGCTGGGCATGGAGGCCAAGAGCCGGACTGAGCTGATGGTGATCGCCGATGACCACGACGAAGAGATCGAGCTGTTGGCCGAAGCTGTGAACGCGGAATACGCCGATATGTGCCGCCTTGGCGGCTTAGACCGAGCCCGGGGAGGGGCCTACGCTGGCCAAATCAAAGCGGGATTGGAGTGGATTGAGGTCTGTCGCCGTGATGACCCGTTTGGTCCGCGCTACAAGTTCAGCAACGTCCACCGGGATGAGGTGTTCTGGGACTGGCATAGCCGCGAGCCTGACTTGAGCGATTGCCGATGGCTGATGCGCCGGCGCTGGTTTGATGTCGATGAAGCCAAGACCATGCTCCCGAGCAAAGCGGACATCTTGGAGCGCAGCATCAATGACTGGGCGGATATTGTGAACCTGACCTCCATAGAAGGGATGGATCCCAACCTAGTCAGTGCGTATGAGGAGTGGAGCCAGTTCAGCAGCAAAGAGGTAGAGTGGTGCAGTAGAGAGCGGGACCGTGTGCTGCTGCAGGTGGTTTACTACCGCACTTACACCACGCGCCAGGTACTGTTGCTCGATTCGGGTCGAGCACTGGAGTTCAACAAGGGCAACCAGCTGCACCGTGCCGCTGTTGCTATGGGCAGAGCCAGGGTTGAACGTCGCCCAGTGGCCGTAATCCGAGAGTCCTGGTTTGTCGGCCCTCATCACCTGGTAGACCGTCCCTGTTCAGCGCCGCACAACATGTATCCCCTGGTCCCGTTCTGGGGATACCGAAAGGATCGCACCGGAGAGCCCTATGGTTTGATTGCCCGGGCCATGCCGGCACAGGACGAAGTGAACCTGCGCCGTATCAAGCTGACCTTCTTGTTGCAGGCCAAGCGCGTCATCATGGATAAGGACGCCACCAACATGAGCCGAGCCCAGGTGCTGGAGGAGGTTGAGCGTC
Source organism: Aeromonas sp. ANP5 (assembly GCF_963870295.1). Lineage (NCBI taxonomy): Bacteria > Pseudomonadati > Pseudomonadota > Gammaproteobacteria > Aeromonadales > Aeromonadaceae > Aeromonas > Aeromonas sp. ANP5. The sequence goes on from NZ_CAWMRY010000040.1 coordinate 43,358, forward strand.
CTGATGGCTACATCGAGCTCAACCCGGAGCGCCAGAACAAAACCAGCGTGAGTGATGCCTTCAAGGTTGAGCAGGACTTCAACGTGGCAGCCCAGCAGTTCGAGGTGATGCAGGATTCGGTCAAGCTCATCCAGGACACCATGGGCGTCTATGCAGCATTCCTGGGGCAGGGCACAACAGGCCAATCCGGAGTGGCGATAAGCAACCTGGTGGAGCAGGGGGCCACCACGCTATCTGAGATAAACGACAACTACCGCATGGGCTGCCAGCTCGTAGGCCAGCTGGCCCTGTCGTATCTACTGGAAGACATGGCCAACAAGCGAAACTACAAGGTGACTATCAACCGGGATGACCCACGCCGGCGTAAGGCGGTAGTGCTCAACGTCGAGGCGGAAGATGGCCAACTGACCAACGATGTGACTCGGTTGCGGGCGCATATCGCACTGGCGCCAATCCAGCAGACTGCGGCCTACAAGCAGCAACTGGCCGAACGGATGACTCAGGCGATGGCCCAGCTGCCGCCAGAAGCGGCTGCAGCATGCTTTGACTTGCTCGTGGAGCTGATGGACGTGCCGCGTAAAGCGGAGTTTGTAGAGCGGATCCGCAACGCCCTGAACATCCAGAAAGACCCAGAAGAGATGAGCGACGAGGAGCGCGCCGCCGCAGAGCAGCAGGCCCAAGTTGCCCAGATTCAGCAGGAAATGACCATGCGCGAGATGCAGGCCAAGCTGGCAGAACTGGAAGGCAAGGCCGCAAAGTGGCAGGCGGAAGCTCAGCGCATTGCCAAGCTGACCGACTCCATCCGGTTCGAGGATGCGCTCAAGCAGGCGCAGACCGGGAAGACCCTGCAGGAGATGGAAAGACTGGCAGCCGAGCGGGATACGCTTCAGAGCGAGCAGGCGGTGCTGCAGGCTCAGCTACTGGAAACCATTCAGCAGCAGATTGATGCGATAGCGCTCTGATAGTTGCTTTTATAAACACCCAGCGTTAGCATTTCCCCAACATGGCCCAGTCTATCAAGATTGGGCTTTTTTGTTTGTCACATGTGACAGTTGTTACTAAATATCAAACGCAGAATAATTTCAGGTGAGTCCAATTACCGCCTGTAGTGTCATGCTCTATTGCCCGCCTTGTGCGGGCTTTTTTGTATCCGGCCCTCGCCGGGGAGCGCTTTTGCGAGAGCGTTCCCCCGCTTGGGCAGCGATACCACCCACGAAAACCTACGAGGACGACCATGAAAACGAGCATCGAAAACCTGACCGGTACTGAGAGCCTGGATGAACTGGAAGCCATGTTGGCCGAAATCGAGCAAGCGCCCGATGTCGAGCTGAACAATGGCACTGCTACCGAGCAAACGGACGTAGAACCCGCGCCGTCGGCGGGTGAGGGGGCAGCCGGCACCGACCAGAGCACGGTAACGAGTACGGCACAGGAGGGCGATGATGCAGCCAAGGAGCCTGAGAAGGTGATCTTGGCGAAAGGTGGTCAACACACCATCCCTTACGAGGTGCTTGAACATGCACGCCATGAGGCCAAGGAACTGCGGGAGCAGTTGGCCAGTGCGCAGCAGGTTCAGGCTGAAAGGGATAAGTTGCAGGCGTTGCTGGATAAACACGGGATCAATCCCGATGTTGATCCTGATGACATCAGCCCGGACGAGCTGGATCTGCTGGCGCAGGACTACCCGGAGATCGGTAAAGCCCTGACGGCAGTTGCTCGCAAGCTCCACAAGCTGGAGTCACAGGCAGCACCGCAACACGATCAACCCACGGCAAACCCCGTTCAGGCCGCGCTGCAGGCGGTACCCGAGCTGGCCGAGTGGCGTGATCAAGACCAGGACCGCTTTGATTTCGCCCTGGCTATCGATGACAAGCTGCGGGTTGACCCGGCATGGAGCGATAAGTCCCTCGAGGCACGCTTTGCTGAGGTTGCACGTCGCACCAAACTGGCCTTTGGCGATGAGGTCGCTCCTCCTCCTGCCAAGGCACCCAGTAAGGATGCAGACAAGCCCGCGGACTTTATCCCGTCCAGCCCATCAGAACTCGGCCAAACCCATCATGCTCCAGCTACTGGGATGGAGCGCTACGGCGCCATGTCCCAGGC
>NZ_CAWMRY010000041.1:0-45204 GCF_963870295.1 Aeromonas sp. ANP5
CGGGACACAGACATAAAAAAAACCGGCCAAAAGGCCGGTTGAAACAGTTCAGGCTTGTCAGGTGACAAACGTATCCAGCGGATGAGAGTCGCTTTCCACTCCTTGTGAAGCACAACCCTCTTGGTTACGTGCGGCTACTTTATGCCATTCACACTGAATCGAGGCTGAACCATGGATGATCCCGCCTCGTTCCCCTTTTCAATCAGATAGTGATCCCCATCGACTGGCGCAAGTAAGCGCCCGCACCGAGCAGCCCTGGCCCTTCATGGGTGATCAGGAACACCGGGATCTCCTTGAGGTAGGACTTGAAGCGCCCCTTGTCTTCAAAGGCGACCCGGAAACCGGAACCGGTAAAGAACTCCTGGAAGCGCGGCACTATGCCACCTGCGATATAGACGCCGCCAAAGGTACCCATATTGAGGGCCAGATTGCCGGCAAAGCGGCCCATCAGCACGCAGAACAGGCTCAGGGTGCGACGGCAATCGAGGCACTCCCCGGCCAGTGCGCGCTCGGTAATGTCTTTGGGGGCAAACGGTTCTGGCTCACGGCCATCGGATTTCACCAGCCCGCGATAGAGATTGACCAGGCCCGGGCCGGAGAGGAAACGCTCTGCCGAGACATGGCCCAATTCGCCTCGCATTACTTGCAGCACCGCATCTTCCTCTTCGGTGTTGGCAGCAAAATCCACATGACCACCTTCACCCGGCAGGCTCAGCCACTGCTCACCCGCCTTGACCAGATGGGAGACCCCAAGGCCTGTGCCTGCACCATAGATGGCGATGGGCTTGCCCGCTACCGGCGCGGCGCCGCCAAGCTGGATGCGATCCGATTCAGCCAACACCGGCACAGCCATCGAGACCGCAGTAAAGTCGTTGATCACTTGCAGGCGTGCCAGCCCGAGATTGCTCTGCATCTCGCTGATGGAGAACTCCCAGCTGTGGTTGGTCATGGCAACCCAGTCACCGTTGATGGGGCAGGCGATGGCGATGCAGGCTTCAGCCACCTGAACCTTGTGTTCCTCCAGATAGAGGCGTACCACGGCTTCAAGGGTGGGATGGGCCAGACCTGAGTAGGTCTTTGCCTGAGAGATAGTACCGGTGGCCAGCTCACACAGGGCCAGACGCGCATTGGTGCCGCCGACATCGCCGACCAGCGCATGGGTATGCTGCATAACAACTCCTTCGTTACAGGATGGGGACGACTCTGGTGTCCCGAGATTATTGTTGGATTATGACGGCCCATTCTATCCGAGCTCAGGCTTGCTCACCCGCCGGATCGATACAAACGTGCGCCTGCTCACAGTGTTGTTGCTTTGCAACATTTGTAAGCGCTTTCATGGCAAGGTGACGTTTTGTAACGAAAAGTACGAAATAATTAGAGATGAGTCATACTTTGTATGGCAGGCGTTAGTTGCGATAACCGCTTGTCTTGTATAGTCCTTAGCTTGAATGGAAACTTGCTTAGCCGTAGATTGAGTGCAAAGACACTGAAGCTAAATTACAAAAACGCCTGGTGGTGATGATGAATACCCTTGATAAAATTACGAACAACTTGGAAAGTTTCAGTAAATCAGAACGCAAGGTTGCCGAGGTGATCCTGGCGTCTCCCCAGACCGCCATCCACTCCAGCATCGCCGCTCTGGCCAAGATGGCCGACGTCAGTGAACCGACCGTCAACCGCTTTTGCCGCCGTCTCGATACCAAGGGCTTTCCTGATTTCAAACTCCATCTGGCCCAGAGCCTGGCCAATGGCACCCCTTACGTAAATCGTCATGTGGAAGCGGAAGATGGGCCGGATACCTACACCGCCAAGATTTTCGAATCCACCATGGCCTGTCTGGATGCCGCCAAAAACAGCCTGGATATCTCTGCCATCAACCGCTGCGTCGATATCCTGACCCAGTCCAAGAAGATCAGCTTCTTCGGCCTTGGCGCCTCCTCTGCCGTTGCCCGCGATGCCCAGAACAAATTCTTTCGCTTCAACATTCCGGTAGTGAGCTTTGACGATATAGTCATGATGCGCATGAGCTGCATCAACAGCAGCGAAGGGGATGTTGTGGTGCTCATCTCCCACACCGGCCGCACCAAGGCGTTGGTCGAGATCGCCGCGCTGGCTCGCGAGAACGACGCCACCGTGATCGGCATGACCGCCAAGGACTCCCCGCTGGCCCGAGAGTGCAATCTGGTGCTCTCCATGGATGTGCCGGAAGATACCGATGTCTATATGCCGATGGCATCCCGCATCGCCCAACTGGCGCTGGTGGATGTGCTGGCGACCGGTTTTACCCTGCGCCGGGGGATGAAATTTCGCGAAAATCTGAAGAAAGTGAAAGAGGGATTGCGCGAATCCCGCTTCGAAACCCCGCACTCTTCCTGAACCGTCGGGGGCTCCGGCCCCCGACTGTCTATGCCACCCGCCTTGGTGTAGTATTGTAATTTAATAACAAAAACCACCCAGATGGTTTGTAAACGGGTGCATCGAGCCATGGGCTTGATGGGGCAGAATCTCAAGTCATATCAACTTCATATTGGAGTCTTTCATGCCTAGACGTACAAAGATTGTAACCACACTCGGTCCGGCTACCGACCGCGAAGGGATCCTCGAAGGGATCATCCGCGCCGGGGCCGACATGGTGCGGATGAACTTCTCTCACGGCACTGCTGAAGACCATATCCTGCGCGCCAATCAGGTGCGTGACATTGCTGCCAAGCTCGGTCGTCACGTCGCCATCATGGGGGATCTGCAAGGCCCGAAAATCCGTGTTTCCACTTTCAAGGATGGCAAAATCTATCTGGCCATCGGTGACAAGTTCATTCTCGACGCGGCACTCGGCAAGGGTGAGGGTTGCCAGGAGCAGGTTGGCATCGATTACAAGAGCCTGCCAGACGATGTGGTTCAGGGCGACATCCTGCTGCTGGACGATGGCCGTGTGCAGCTGAAGGTCGAGCAGGTTGAAGGCACCCGCATTCACACCACGGTGACCGTGGCCGGGCCGCTCTCCAACAACAAGGGCATCAACAAGAAAGGGGGCGGTCTCTCAGCTCCGGCCCTGACCGAGAAAGACAAGGAAGACATCAAGACCGCTGCCCGCATGAATGTGGACTATCTGGCTGTCTCCTTCCCGCGCTGTGGCGATGATCTGCGTTATGCCCGCGAGCTGGCCCGCGAAGCCGGTTCCAATGCCAAGATCGTGGCCAAGGTTGAGCGCGCCGAAACCGTCGCCACCGATGAGGCGATGGAAGACATCATCCTCGGTTCCGATGCTGTGATGGTCGCCCGTGGCGATCTGGGTGTCGAGATCGGTGACCCCGAGCTGGTTGGAGTACAGAAGAAGCTGATCCGCCACTCCCGTCGTCTGAACCGTGTGGTGATCACCGCGACCCAGATGATGGAATCGATGATCAATGCGCCGCTGCCGACTCGTGCAGAGGTCATGGACGTGGCCAACGCCGTGCTGGATGGTACCGATGCGGTGATGCTCTCCGCCGAGACTGCCGCCGGTCAGTTCCCCATCGAGACCGTGACCTCCATGGCTAGCGTCTGTGTCGGTGCCGAGAAGCACCCGAGCCTGAACGTCTCCAACCACCGCATGAGCTACACCTTCACTTCCGTTGAAGAAGCTGTAGCAATGTCCACCATGTATGCGGCCAACCACCTGGAAGGGGTGAAGGCGATCGTGGCACTGACCGAGTCCGGCACCACTCCGCTGCTGATGTCCCGTATCAGCTCCGGTCTGCCGATCTTTGCCATGTCTCCCCACAACAAGACCCTGGCCTGGACCAATCTCTACCGTGGCGTCACCCCAGTGATGTTTGACGGTGACGAGACCAAACCGGTCTACGAAGTGTGCCGCGATGCGCTGGCCGTGCTCAAAGAGAAGGGGCTGCTGCAAAGCGGTGACATGGTGCTGCTGACTCACGGTGACAAGATGGAAACCGTGGGTAGTACCAACACCTGCAAGGTGATGATGGTCGAATAAGCCCGTCCGGTTTTACTGTGCTTAACAAGGCTGCTCCTCTTTGATGAGCAGCCTTTTTGTTAACTGCTGTCGGGCTGTGGCGGGATAAACAGGACTCAATGATTGCTTAACCGGATTCCCCTTCCGATAATGCGGGAGTGATTTTCAGCGGGTAGCCTGTTGTAGGTGATCGTCCCAGGTAACCCAGACACTCGACAATACGGGAGTGAAAAGATGAACAAGCGTAACTGGTTGCTGGCCTTGTCACTGAGTCTGGCCTTCTCACCCTGTTATGCCGACTGGGCCAAGCTCAAGGCCGCAGCGTCCGATCTGGGAGCGGCAGTGAGCGAGACCAGCAAGGAGGTGTGGCAGGATGTCAGCGATTTCTCCAAGAAGAGCTGGGCCTCCATCTCGGCCTGGGGAGAAGAGGCGTTCAATACCGCTGGGGTCTGGACCGACAAGAGCATCGCGACCGGCAAGGAGTGGCTGAAGGCGGCCGACAAGGAGCTCAACGAGATGCTCAACCCCAAGACGGCGAAAGAGGCGAGGATCGCGCTCAATACCATGGCCGACACTGCACTGATCCGGTTGTTCAACGAGCAGCCATCAGCCAAGTTGTTGTTTGACAAGGCTTATGGTTATGCAGTGTTCGATTCGCGCAAGTTCTCCCTGATGCTGCATACCAATCAGGGGGCCGGGGTGGCAGTCAATCGCAAAACCGGCAAGCACACCTATATGAAGATGTTTGGTGCGGGTCTGGCGGCCGGGATTGGCGGCAAGTTCTATCAGCAGGTGATCCTGTTTGAAGACAAGGCCAGATTCGATGCCTTCGTGACCCAGGGGTGGGAGGCTACCTCCGAAGTGGGCGTGGTGGCAGGCAAGGAGAGCGCCGAACTGACCGCCAAATACAATGGCGGCATGGCCATCTACCAGATTGGTGAGAAGGGCCTGCTGCTCGATGCCAATATCTCCGGCTCCAAGTACTGGATTGACAAGGACTTGACTGAAACGAGCCGCTAATCCCGCCATTATCGGTTGCTCACTGCATGCCATACGCTTGTCGTGATCTCGCAAACAGGCCCGCAATGCGGGCCTGTTTGTTCTCTTGGTGTCAGTGGGCTGAATAGACCTGCTTGCCCTTGAACATGGTCCAGAGCACCTTGGTCTCCTTGAGCTCTTCGCTTTCTACCTGTTCCAGATTGCGATCCAGCAAGATCAGGTCAGCACTCTTGCCCGCGCTGATGGAGCCAATCTCTTTCTCCCGTCCAATTACCTTGGCGGCGTTGAGGGTATAGGCCTGCAAGATGGCCTGACGGCTGATCTGCTCGCTGGCGGGGGGCAGCAAGCCAAGCTCCCCTTGACGAGTGATCGCGGTATACATGGCGAGGAAAGGGTTGGGGCTGGAGACCGGCCAGTCACTGGCCCCGGCGATAATGGCGCCGCTTTGCAGCAAGCTGCCTGCCGGATAGAGGCGGGCTAGCAGTGCCGGAGGCACTTTTCCCTCAAGCAACAGGGTGGTCGCCACGTTTTTCCCGGCCCACAACAGTTGCATCGATGCGGCCACATTGAGCGGTTTGAAGCGGGCAATGCTGGCCGGGCTCACCACCTCCAGATGGGTGATGCTGTGCAGCAGGCTGTGATCCTGATTGTGGGCCCGGGCATAGGCGATGGCATCGAGGGATTCACGGACGGCCCGATCGCCGATGGCATGAAAGTGAGCGATAAGTTGATGGGCATCCGCGGTGCGGATCAGCTCGTTGAAACGCTGCTTGTCCAAATCGTCCTTGCCGCTGTAACCGGGACGGTTGAGGTAGGGTTCGCTCAACTTGGCGGTCTGGGATGGATACTCGATGACACCATCCTGCAGGATCTTGATCCCCACCAGTTTCACGTCCGGGGCATCTTGAAACTGCTGTTGCAGCGCCAATACGTCATCAATGATGGCGGGTGATGCATGTATCCCCACCAGTGCCAGTGCGGACACATGTCCGGTCAGCTTGCCTTCCCGGGAGAGCATGCTGTACGCCGGCAGCAGGCCGGTATCGCGGCGATCCGGCTCGGCGTTGAAGATGGGGGCGAGGGGGCGAATGTTGCTGATAGGGTCCATCCAGGCGGTAATGCCCACCTGATTGAGTTGTTTGGCGGCAGTCATGATGGCACTGGCAATCGTCTCGTCGCTGACAGGTGGCAGCGCCTTGAGGATGGCATCCCAGCCGCCTTCCGAGGCAAAGCCATTGAGCTTGCCGGATGGGGTGAGGCCAAAATTGCCTTTCAGCGGAGCATAACGACCGGCAAGGGTGTCGGCATCAATGCCAGCCTTGCGCAGCATGGCCTGATTTGCCCAACCGGTGTGGGCATCCGAACCGGCCAGTACTACGGGTATTTGCTGGTATTGCGGGCCATTGAACACCTGATCGAGCAGGGGAAGCTGATGCCAGTAGTCGAGGGAGACATTGCTGTATAGCTCTATATCGCCCAGTGTCAGGCGGGGGTCATCCTTGCTGCGGGTCAGAAATTGCTGCACCTGCTCAACCTCACTCATGGCATCGGGAAAGTTAACTGTCATCCCCTGAAAACCGGCAAATGCCGCATGAACATGGCTGTCGATGAGCCCTGGCATCAGGTACTTTCCTTTCAGATCAAGACGCTTGGCATGGTTGCCGAGGCGGGCGCTGACCTCCTGATAGCTGCCGACTGCCACTATCTTTTTACCTTCAATGCCGACCGCTTCCGGGTGAGGGTTCGCCGGATCACCACTGTAGATGGTGCCGCCAAAGATCAGCGTCTGGCTCTGTGACTGGGCATTGGCGGCAGCGGGAAGCGTTACCAGCAGGCTGGCTAGAAACAGCGTTTTGATATTCATGGGCATGACTCCGTCGCTTCGGTGCCCGAAGGCACCGAAGTGGGTAAATGGAAATGAGGTATCGGCTTATCGGTTGATCAGCGGGATACAGATATCAAACACGTAATGATCCCGGTCGGGGTCCGTGCCTGCGTGGTATTGCTCGTAACACGGGCGATCGTCGCAGTTCAGCCCTTGGCCCACTACCCAGCGAAACGCCGTTTCCCAGCAAGCGACCAGTTGATCGCCGCGAGCGATAAACTGACAAACCGCATAGGGGCCCGCTGCGATGGTCTGGGTGGTTAACTGGCGCCCAGCGGGGATCTCTGGCCCCAGCTCGATGCAGACGTCAGTACGGCAACGGGTCTCATCAGTGATATCGGGGATATCCCAATAGAGACTCAGGGTACCCGCCGGTGTCATCGCCTCGTCTGAGGCGAACAGCGCGAGCAAATCCCGATGAGCTTGCTCGCAGGTCTCTTTGCCATAGGGACCCAGGCGGCGCATGTACGCCACGCGCCGGGCGGGCATCTGCCTGACGCTAGCCCCCTGCAACAGACCCGGGTGTTCGGTGACCGGGTGCATGACCAGGCCATCATAGGTGTCAAAGGGAAGGGGATCGTTTCCAATCTTGCTTTTCCAGTTTCCCCCCTGCTGCTGGCGGTATTCCGAAGGGCTCATGGCGAAGTGCAGGCGAAAGGCCTTGGCGAAATTCTGCGAGCTGGAGAACCCGGCGGCCAGTGCGAGGGTGGTGATGTCGCTTTGGGGGGAGGCTAACAAGCGACGGGCAGCGCGCTCCATACGCAGGCGCCGGGTAAATCCGGCAATGGTCTCGCCGACCATCGTCTTGAAAATACGGTGGAAGTGGAAGGTGGAGATGGCCGCCGCCGCTGCGACCTCATCCAGGCCCGGATTGTCATCCAGATGGTGGCTGATGTAGTCCATCGCCTTGAACACGGGTTTGCGATAATCCAGATCGGACTCCTTGCCAGCCAGCAAAAGTGGGCGTCAGAGTCGGATTTAATCAGAGCCATCTGCCGTTGTCGAACCCGTCCAGCCTGGTCAGGCCACTCATCCGTGTCATGCTTTAACGCATTGGCACTCTAATTGCTTATTGCATGCCAGCGTCAATGATTTGTCTGGGGATGGAAAATGGAAATTAGTGCAAGCAGCCTGATGCAAGAGATGCAGGCGCTCAAGATCGAAGCAGGCGCAACGCCGCTGGCACAACCCGGTCGTCAGGTAACCTCCGACTTTGGTCAGCTGCTGCAACAGGCGCTTGGCAACGTCAACGAGCTGCAAGGCGCCGCCAATGACCTTCGCACCCGTTTCGACATGGGTGACAAGTCGGTGGATCTGGCCGAGGTGATGATCGCGGGCCAAAAATCGTCCATCGCCTTTGAAGCCACGGTACAGGTGCGCAACAAGATGGTCGATGCCTACAAGACCATCATGAACATGCCGGTATAAGCGACGCCAATAAACCATGACGACTGAACATCATGAACATGTCAGCAATAAGGACATAAATCGTGGCTACTGACCAAAACGGCGATCTGCTGATAAACGATGAGGGCACCGCCGCCCTCGATGAAAATGAGCAGAAGAGTTCGGCGCTGGGCTTCCTGTCCAACACCGATGTGCTGCGGCAAATCACCCTGATCCTGGGGCTTGCCATCTGTCTGGCCATCGCGGTGTTTATCCTGCTGTGGGGCAAGGAGCCGGATATGCGTCCCCTCGGCACCTACACCACCCAGGAGCTGGTGAAGACTCTCGACTTCCTCGATCAGCAGAAGATCCCCTACGAGGTGGATGGCAAGAGCGTGCTGGTCAACGCCGAAAGTTACCCCACTATCCAGCTGGCCCTGACCCGTGCCGGTCTTGCCAATGCCACCGATAGCAACATCGGTGGTGAAGATATCCTGCTCAAAGATTCCAGTTTCGGCGTCAGCCAGCGGATGGAGAGCGAACGTCTGAAACTGAGCCGCGAGCGTCAGCTGGCGAGCGCCATCGAGCAGTTCCAGAATGTGGCCAAGGCCCAGGTGCTGCTGGCCATTCCGAAAGACAACGTGTTTGCCCGCAACGAACGTAAACCCAGTGCCACCGTGGTACTCAACCTGAAAGGGGCGGCGCTGGGGCAGGGGGAGGTGGACTCCATCGTCGATATGGTCGCTTCCGCCGTGCATGGCCTTGAGCCGACCCGCGTCACCGTCACCGACCAGAATGGCCGTCTGCTCAACTCCGGCTCGCAAGACCCGATCTCGGCCCAGACTCGCAAAGAGTTTGCCATGCAGCAGAAGCAGGAGCTGGAGTACAAACAAAAAATTGACGCCATTCTGATCCCGGTGCTGGGGGCCGACAACTATACGGCGGAAGTGGATCTCTCCCTCGACTTCTCCCAGCAGGAGCAGACCCGCAAGACTTACAACCCTGACTTGCCTGCTGTGCGCTCCGAAATGACCATGGAAGAGAACAGCGCCAGCGGCAGCAACGGTGGTGTGCCCGGCGCCCTCTCCAACCAGCCCCCTGCCGCCTCCAATATTCCCGAGGAGGCGACCGGTGGTGATGGTGCCAGCGCTGCCGCTTCTGGCCGTTCCCGCAAAGAGGCGACTCGCAACTTCGAGCTGGATACCACCGTCAGCCATACCCGTCGCCAGATGGGTGGCATTCGCCGCATGACCGTCTCGGTTGCCGTGGATTACAAAGCAGTACCCGGTGCCGACGGGGCCGTGACTCGTGAGGCGCGCACCCAGGCAGAACTCGATACATTGCGCCGTTTGCTGAGCGGTGGTCTTGGCTTTGATGTGACCCGTGGTGATACCCTTGAGGTGGTCGCGATTCCGTTCAATCGCCCAGAGCTGGATACCGTGGCCGAGGTGCCGCTCTACGATCAGCCCTGGTTCTGGCGTGCGGTGCGGATTGCCGCCTCGGTACTGGTGATCATTGTCTTGATCGTCACAGTGGTTCGCCCCATGCTCAAGCGACTGCTCTACCCGGATGCCAAACCGGAAGGGGAAGTGGATTTCGACAACCACACCGTACTGGGTGGCGACGACGAGTTGAGTCTGCTGTCAGCACAAGTCGAGAACGATCAGGTATTTGGTGTACGCGATGGCCAGCTGAAACTGCCGGATCTGCACCGTGACGAAGACTTGCTCAAGGCGGTACGTGCGCTGGTGGCGAACGAGCCGGATCTGGCCGCTCAGGTCATTAAAGAATGGGTAACGAACAAAGATGCCTGAAGAAAAGAAGAGTCAAGTCACCGGCAATGACATCACCGACAGTCAGCGCCAGATCCTCGACCAGATGTCGGGAATGGAGATGGCTGCGGTGTTGATGCTGAGCCTCAATGAAGAGGATGCCGCCCAGATCTTCCGTCATCTCGAGCCCAAGCAGGTGCAGCGGCTCGGTATGTCAATGGCCTCCATGTCCGACTTCAGTCACGATCGGGTGGCTGCGGTGCACCGTCAATTCATCGACGATATCCAGAAGTACACCAACATCGGTATCGGCAGCGAAGACTTCGTGCGCAAGGCGTTGGTGGCGGCCCTTGGCGAGGACAAGGCGAGCAACCTGGTGGACCAGATCATTCTCGGTTCCGGCGCCCGTGGCCTCGATTCGCTCAAGTGGATGGATGCCCGTCAGGTGGCCAGCATCATCCAGAACGAACACCCGCAGATCCAGACTATCGTGCTCTCCTATCTGGAGCCGGAGCAGTCCGCCGAGATCCTGAGCCAGTTCCCGGAGCAGGTGCGCCTCGATCTGGTGATGCGTATCGCCAACCTCGAAGAGGTACAACCGGCAGCACTGCAAGAGCTGAACGACATCATGGAGAAACAGTTCGCCGGTGCGGCCGGTGCCCAGGCAGCCAAGATGGGCGGCCTGAAAGCAGCCGCCAACATCATGAACTACCTGGATACCAACATCGAAGGCCAGCTGATGGACTCCATCCGCGAGTCGGACGAAGAGATGAGCCAGCAGATCCAGGATTTGATGTTCGTGTTCGAAAACCTCATCGATGTGGACGATCGCGGCATCCAGACCATGCTGCGGGAAGTGCCGGGGGATCTGCTGCAACGCGCCCTCAAGGGCTCCGACGATCAGATGCGCGAGAAGATCTTCAAGAACATGTCCAAACGGGCGGCCGAAATGCTGGCGGACGATCTGGAGGCCATGGGGCCGATCCGGGTCTCCGAAGTGGAAGCGGCCCAGAAAGAGATCCTCTCCATCGCCCGTCGTCTGGCGGATGCCGGCGAGATCATGTTGGGTGCCGGTGGCGGTGAGGAGTTCCTCTAAGCCATGGCCCATAAACAAAACCGCGATGCCAAGCCCGCATCAGGCAGTGGTGAGGAGCCGCGCAAAGCATGAACAACAAACTGCGTGGTTATGTGCGCCCCGAGGGTGATGATGCCCGGGTTGAGACCTGGGGCTGGCCCGAGATGGAGGTCGAGGTGGAGGCGGGAGCGCCTACCAATGCCCTCGGCCTTGCCCCTGACTGGTATCAGCAGGAAGAGGAGGTGGTGGAGCCGGAGCCCGAACAGGAGCCGGCCCCCAGCATCACCGCCGAAGAGCTTGAAGCGATCCGTCAGGCCGCCTGGGAAGAGGGAATGGCTGAGGGGCGCGAGTCCGGTTATGCCAAGGGTATGGAAGAGGGCAAGCTGGAAGGATTGCAACAGGGCCACTCTGCCGGTCTCGAACAGGGGCGCGAGGAGGGGCTGGCCATGGGCCGCGAGCTGGTGGAGCAGGAGATTGCCCACTGGCAGGGGCTCGCCGCGCGCCTTGCCAATCCGCTTAACGAGCTGGATCAGGCGGTGGAGCAGCAGTTGGTCTCGCTGGTGATGCAACTGGCCCGCGCGCTTATTCGTCACGAAGCGGAGACCACCCCACGCATTTTGCTGGAGGCGCTTAAAGAGGGGCTGGCCTTGCTGCCTGCCGCCGAACAGGGGGTAACTCTGATGTTGCATCCCGACGATATCGCGCGAATCGAACAGGCATTTGGCGCCGAAGAGTGCGCCAAGCGCCACTGGCGATTGCAAAGCGATCCCACCCTCTCTCCCGGCGATCTGCAACTGGCGACCGAGCTATCCAGCATCGATTTGACCCTCTCCGGTCGCATCGATCAGTTGCTGCGTAACTTCTTGCGGGACAATGCGTCGCAGAAACCGGCTTCGCAGGACTCACGTCCATAACCGATGCCGGACGTTGCCGTCCGGCTGCACTTTTTAGCTCTCAGGAGGCCAGATGAGCGGCTCGCTACTGAACCGGTTGCAAGGGTACAAGGTACGCGACAGCGCCCCCAAACCGCCGGTCGCCGGCAAATTGACCCGGGTGGTGGGGCTGACCCTCGAAGCCATTGGCTGCCGCGCCGCCATTGGTGCCCTCTGCCGTATCGATACCCTTGATGGGACGCTGGAGGCTGAGGTGGTCGGCTTCTCTGGCGATCGCCTCTATCTGATGCCGAGCGAGCAGCTCAAGGGGGTGATCCCCGGTGCCCGAGTGGTGCCCATTACCGAAGAGCACGGCATTCCGGTTGGGATGAACCTGCTCGGTCGGGTCATCGACGGCATCGGCCAGCCACTCGATGGCCTCGGTCCCATTCTCTCCTCCCAGACCGTGCAGTTTGCCCAGCACCGCATCAACCCGCTTTCTCGCCGCCCAATCCATCAGCCGATGGACGTAGGGGTACGCGCTATCAATGCTGTGCTGACGGTGGGGCAGGGCCAGCGGATGGGGTTGTTTGCCGGTTCCGGTGTCGGCAAATCGGTGCTGCTTGGCATGATGACCCGTGGCTCGGTGGCGGATGTGGTGGTGGTCGGCCTCATCGGTGAACGGGGCCGGGAAGTGAAAGAGTTTATTGAAGACATTCTGGGAGAGGAGGGGCGAGCCCGCTCCGTGGTGGTAGCGGCTCCCGCCGACGCCTCGCCGCTGATGCGGCTAAAGGGGTGTGAAACGGCGCTGGCCATTGCCGAATATTTCCGCGATCAGGGGCTTAATGTGCTGCTCTTGATGGATTCACTGACCCGTTATGCCCAAGCCCAGCGTGAAATCGCGCTGGCGGTGGGCGAGCCGCCTGCAACCAAGGGCTATCCACCGTCGGTATTTGCCAAATTACCGGCGCTGGTGGAGCGGGCGGGTAACGGCAGTGACGGCCAGGGCTCCATCACGGCATTCTTCACCGTACTGACCGAGGGGGATGACCTGCAAGATCCCATTGCCGATGCGGCGCGGGCGATCCTCGATGGCCACATAGTGTTGTCGCGCGAATTGGCTGATGCGGGGCACTATCCAGCCATCGATATCGAAAAATCCATTAGTCGGGTCATGCCCATGGTCACCTCGCCGGAACATATGGATTTGGCGCGTACCCTCAAGCAGTTCTACTCCCTTTATCAGCAGAACCGTGACCTCATCACCATCGGTGCTTACAGCCAGGGTTCCGATCCGCGCATCGACCGTGCCATCATTCAAAAACCCTATCTGGATCAGTTCTTGCAGCAGGGGATGCGCGAGGTCATTCACTACGATGATGGCCTGCAAGCCTTGCAGATGGTGGCGATGCCATTGATGCGCTGATGATGGTCGGTAACAGAGAGGTCGACGATGAGTAAAGGGTTGGTATTGTTGGCCGATCGGCTGGTGGAGGCGGAGCAGCAGTGTGCGCTGGCGCTGGTGAAGGCGCAGCAGGATCTCAAGCTGTTCATGGATCAGCAAAATGCCCTCAACCAGTACCGCCAGATCTATCACCAGCAGTGGACCGATCGCGGCCTGCAGGGGATTTCGCCCCAGCAAAATACCCAGTATCACGCCTTTATCAACAAGCTCGAACAGGCAGCGACCCAGCAGTACGAAGGGGTGTTGCAGGTGCGTCAGGCGCTGGAACAGCGCCGTGAAGAGTGGCTGGCGGCCCAGCAGCGGCGCAAGGCGGTAGAGCTGTTGCTGGATAAGCAAGCGAGCCGCGAGCAGCAGAAAGCCCAGCGTCAGGAGCAGAAGATGCTGGATGAGTACGCCATGTCGCGACGCTTTCATCAATCTGGCCTGTAACTTGCTTTGATATGGACATTGTCGGCGGCCATCTCTTTGGGGGCCACCAGAATTCAGGGATCCCATCATGATGCAGACACTGTTGACACAAACGCCTTCGGCTCCGGCCAACGGGTTGGACAAAGCGCCTCTGAGCGGTTCCGTCGAGAGCAAAAGTATCGATGGGGGAACCGGCAGCGACAGCAAGGGGGATTTCGCCACCCTGATTGCCAAGGCCCGGAACAGCGAACAGGGCGCTGCCGAGGCTACTCAGGGCGGTAACCATGTCCGATCAGCCAAATCTTTGGCGACCGAGAGCGCCTCTCCCAAAGAGGAGACCGGCAAGGAGCAGGATCCTGACGCCGACAACAAGGTGGAGGAGGTCCCTGCCACCGACTTTCTGCTGCGCCTGCAAGACTCCCTCAAGCTCGATACCTCGCTAGTGACTCCCCAGCTGGCGGTGGCGGCCCAACAGAGCGCCACTGCGGTAGACGGCAATCCGTTGCCGCAAGAGGGTGAGCTCGAGGGGATTGTGCTTGATGAAGGCGAGCAGACTCCTGCCGCTGCCAGGATTGCCCAACAGCTTTCAGGTCAGACCGGGGCGCAGTCGCCGCTGGCGACGACCGCCAACTCGACTTCAGAAACCACCGTATCGTCCTCAGCGGCGCGAGTGGTGGCACAGGGCGATGCCTCTGCTGCCGTTCTCTCCTCTGAAGGTGAAGATGCCGCCACTACTGCGGATGAGCAGACCGGGGAGAAAGCCTTTGCCAAGGGCGAAACCCTCGGGGCAGATGGCAAGCAGACCAAGCCCCTCACGGGGGTAGAGCGAATGGCCCTGCTGGCCAAGGTGCTGCCGGTCGATGAGTTGGCAAGCACCGCCAAATCCGCGGAGTCTCTCGCTGCAAAAGAGGCTGGCGACAGCAAATCCGATCCCGCCGCCAGCAATGCTTTGACTAACAAGGGGCAGGCGATGCAAGCCGCGACTCAGGGGGCTGCGCTCAAGGCCTTCAGCGAGGGGCTCAAGCAGCCTGAGGCGGGCGCTGCAACCACTTCAGCAACTGCGGATGGAAGTGGGGTAGCTGGAAAGGGGGCAGAAAAGAGTGCTGCCGAGGGAAGCCAGCAGCCAGCCACCGCCGCGAATCAAGGTTCGGCGCCCGTGACGACGGCTCAAAGTGCCGCAGCCCAGAGCAGCGTGACAGCAAATGCGACGGCTCAGACCGATAGCGCTGCCGCCCCCGTGATGGTGGCGCCACAGCAGGTGTTGGCACAGGCTGAATCTCAGGGGCCGCAAGCGCCGTTGTCGACCATTTCAGCCGGCATCAAACAGATGGAAGTAACGGGCACCGACGAGGTACGCAAAGCGGTGCAGCTGGAGGTAAAACCGAAGGCCGGTGAGGCGGAGAAGAGCCTGGTTGCGACGACATCTAGCAGTGAGAGCAGTCCGAGCCAGACCGTTCAGCATGGCCAGAACAGCCAGACTCAGCCACAGGTAGCCGATAGCCGGGCGCCCGCCGCTGAGACGACGCTGCGCCGTGAGCCGCAGAATTTACCCCATTTGAAACTGGCCAGTCAGGAAGCACCTGCCGAATTGCACCAGAAGGTCAATGTGATGTTGGCCGAAAAACTGCAACAGGCGGAAATTCAGCTCGACCCCCTCGGCCTTGGCAAGATGAAGATCCAGATCCAGATGGGAGCCGACAGCCAGGCCAACGTCCATTTTGTGGTACAACATGGCCAGACCCGCGAGATGCTGGAGCAGGCGATGCCCCGGCTGCGTGACATGCTGGCAGGGCAGGGGATCCAGCTTGGTCAGACGCAGGTACAGCAGCAGTCGCAACAACAGCAGCAACAGGGCCAGCCCACCTTTAACGGGCAGGGGCAGCAGGGTCAGAGTAGTGGTCAGCAGCGGTCCGGTAACGGGCTGGTTGAAGGGGAACTCACCACATCTAACCCCAGTTTGCTGGTGGAATCGACAAACGGTTCCGGAATTGATTTCTATGCTTGATGCAATCCCGAGTAAGTTTATGATATCGAACAAGTTTGAGACTAGGGTGGACAAGGGATGGCTGACGATAACGAGTTGACGCTAAAAGACCCGGCTGCGGGCAAGAAAAAGAAGCTGATCATTATCATTGCCCTGGCGGTAATTTTGCTGGGCGCTGGTGGTGCTGGTGCCTTCCTGATGCTCTCCGGCTCCGATAAACCGCCCGCTGAAGCGGCGGAAGGTGCCGAGGCCACACCCAAGGAGGAAGCGCCTAAACCTTCCCTCTATGTCGGTATGCCGCGTCCCTTTGTTTTCAACGTCGCAGGTGCCCAGCGAGATCGACTGGTGCAGATCAAGATCCAGCTGATGGTGCGCGGTACCGCCGACGAGACGCTGGCCAAACAGAATATTCCCCTGATTGAAGGCACCTTGCTGCGGGTATTCAGCGCAGCCAGTGCCGAACAGCTGATGACCTTTGAAGGCAAGGAGAAGCTGCGCAAGGATTCACTGGAAGAGTGCCGTCGGGTGCTCAAGGACCTGGTCTCTTCCCCCGTTATCGAACAAGTGCTGTTTACCGGCTTTGTAATGCAGTAGGTGAAGCGTGAGCGATCTGTTAAGTCAGGACGAAATTGATGCCCTCTTGCACGGTGTCGATGATGTCGAAGAGGAAGAGATAGGCGGCGCTGGAGACCCCGGCGTAGCCCAATTTGACTTCTCCTCCCAGGACCGCATCGTCCGTGGTCGCATGCCGACGCTGGAGCTGGTGAATGAGCGTTTCGCCCGCCATATGCGGATCAGCCTGTTCAACATGATGCGTCGTACCGCCGAGGTCTCGATCAACGGCGTGCAGATGCTCAAGTTTGGCGAGTATGTTCATACCCTGTTTGTGCCGACCAGTCTCAACATGGTGCGCTTCCGCCCGCTCAAGGGGACGGCGCTCATCACCATGGAGGCCAGACTGGTCTTCATTCTGGTGGAGAACTTCTTCGGTGGCGATGGTCGTTATCACGCCAAGATTGAAGGGCGCGAATTTACCCCGACCGAGCGGCGCATTATCCAGATGCTGCTCAAACTGGTGTTTGAGGATTACAAGGATGCCTGGGCGCCGGTGATGGACGTGGGGTTCGAGTATCTCGACTCCGAAGTGAACCCAGCGATGGCCAACATCGTCAGCCCGACCGAGGTGATCGTGGTCAGCTCGTTCCACATCGAGCTCGATGGTGGCGGCGGCGACTTCCACGTGGCGATGCCTTACTCCATGCTGGAGCCGATCCGCGAGCTGCTGGACGCCGGTGTGCAGAGTGACAAGGGGGATACCGACGTACGCTGGAGCAAGGCGCTGCGTGACGAGATCATGGATGTCAAGGTAGAGCTGCGCGCCAAGCTGCTGGAGACCGAACTCACCCTGCGTGAGCTGATGGAGCTGCGACCTGGCGATATCATTCCGGTCGATATGCCGGAAAATCTGCTGGTTTTTGTCGAGGACTTGCCCACTTTCCACGCCAAGATGGGCCGCACCAAGGATAATGTGGCGCTCAAGATCACCGACAAGCTCAAACGTCCTGAAGGGGTCAAGACGGAGATGCATCTGGTGACCCGGGGCGGGGTACGAATTGATGGCGAGGCCGAGCTGGAAGAGCTCGAGCGCAGTATCGAAGATCAACAGCGATAATTGACGGTTTATTACGGTAAACGGTCACGAAGTAGCATAAGGAAACAAGATGAGCGGAACTGAGGAAGAGGATCTGATGGCTGATGCCTGGGCTGCGGCTCTGGAGGAGCAGGTGACGGCGGAAGCCAAGCCAGCCCCGCTGGAAGAGTTGAAAGATGATGCCCCCATCAGTGCCGAGGAGCGTCGCAAGCTCGACACCATTCTCGATATTCCGGTCACTATCGCCATGGAGGTGGGCCGCAGCCAGATCAGTATTCGCAACCTGTTGCAGCTGAACCAGGGCTCGGTGGTGGAGCTGGATCGTGTTGCAGGCGAGCCGCTGGATGTATTGGTCAACGGTACCCTGATCGCTCACGGCGAGGTGGTGGTGGTGAACGACAAGTTCGGTATTCGCCTGACCGACGTCATCAGCCAGATTGAACGGATCAAGAAGCTTAAATGATGCGCCTCCTGTTGTTATTGCTGCCTGTTCCGGCCTTTGCCGAGACAGCGGCATCTGCCAACGTGCCTAGTCTGAGCTCCTGGTTGCTCTCCAGTCTGATGGTGATTGGTCTCATTCTGGTGCTGGGCTTTCTGCTCAAGAAGAGCAAGCTGGCGACCGCCATGGGTGGCGGCCAGATGCGGGTCATCGCCTCGTTGCCGGTGGGTTACAAAGAGAAGCTGCTGGTGGTCAAGGTGGGCGAACAGCAACTGCTGGTCGGCGTAACACCGCAGCAGGTCAACTTTCTCTACCGGCTGGAGGAGCCGCTGGACGAAAACCAGCCGCAGGCGTTTTCCCAGCAGCTTGGCAAATTGATGGGCAAGCATGAAAAAAGCTAACGGCTTATGGCTGAAAACGGGGCTGCTGGTCAGCCTGCTGATACCACTGTTTTGCTCTTGGCCTGCGCTGGCACAGGATGCCATGTCGGCGGTGACCGTCAAGACCATGGGGGATGGCTCTCAGGAGTACAGCCTGACCCTGCAAGTACTGGCGCTGATGACCGCGCTCTCCTTCTTGCCGGCCATGGTGATCATGATGACCTCGTTTACCCGCATCATTGTGGTGTTGGGTATCTTGCGCCAGGCGATCGGTCTGCAACAGAGTCCCTCCAACCAGGTGTTGATCGGCATCGCCCTGTTTATGTCGTTCTTCATCATGTCGCCGGTGCTGGATCGCATCAATGATGAGGCGTTGCAGCCCTATCTGGCCGAAACCATTCAGGCAAAGGAGGCGCTGGAGCGGGCCGAGTTGCCCATCCACCAGTTCATGCTGGCCCAGACCCGGATCAAGGATCTCAATACCTTTATGGAGATCGCCAACGTGCAGGTGGAGAAACCTGCCGATGTGCCGCTACGGGTGCTGATCCCGGCGTTTGTCACCAGCGAGCTGAAAACCGCCTTCCAGATTGGTTTTATGCTGTTCTTGCCATTTCTAGTCATCGATCTGGTGGTCGCCAGTATTCTGATGGCGATGGGGATGATGATGCTCTCGCCGATGATCGTCTCGCTGCCCTTCAAGTTGATGCTGTTCGTGATGGTGGATGGCTGGAATCTCATTCTGGGGTCATTGGCCAACAGTTTCGGACTGGGTGCCGGTTAGCCGGTCGAGCGCAAGGAGCCCGAACATGAGTCCTGAAACCTTTGTCGACGTCTTTCGCGAGGCGCTCTGGCTGGTCAATATCATGGTCAGCGCCGTGATCCTGCCCAGCCTCGCTATCGGGCTGGTGGTAGCCATTTTTCAGGCGGCCACCTCCATCAACGAACAGACCCTGAGCTTTCTGCCCCGTCTTATCGTGACTCTGTTTGCGCTGGGGGCGGGCGCTCACTGGGGTCTGCAGAGTCTGATGGACTTCTTCATACTGATGGTCAATCAAATCCCCGAGGTGGTGGGATGACCTACACAACCGCTCTGATCATGGAGTGGTTGTCTTCCATCCTCTGGCCGCTGGCGCGGGTGAGCAGCCTGCTGATGGTGATGGCGGTGTTCGGCAGCCGCCTCGCTCCTGCGCGGGTACGGATGGGGCTGGCTCTTGCCATCACCTTTCTGATTGCCCCGCTGCTCCCGAAAATGCCTTCAATTGAACTCTTCTCGGCCGGCAGTTTTCTGGTATTGGGCCAGCAGTTGCTGATCGGTATTGCCCTTGGTCTGATGACCCAGTTTCTGATGGAGAGCTTCGTGATGGCCGGTCAGGTCATCGCCATGCAAACCAGCCTCGGCTTTGCCACCTTGGTGGATCCGATGAATGGCCAGTCGGCCCCCGTGGTGGGGCAGTTTTATCTGATGCTGGCGACCCTAGTGTTTCTGGCGCTGGATGGTCATCTGGTGATGCTGCGGCTGGTGATCCTCAGTTTTGAGACCTTGCCGGTGTCGGACTCAGGGCTCACTTTACCGGCCATCCGTACCCTGATCGGTTTTCTCGGTGTGATGTATCAGGCTTCACTGGTGATGGCCCTTTCTGCCATCGTCGCCTTGCTCTTAATCAACTTCGCCTTTGGTGTCATGACCCGGGCGGCGCCGCAACTCAACATTTTCAGTATCGGTTTTGCGGTCAGCATGATGTCGGGTCTGCTGATCCTCTGGCTTACTATCGGCGGGTTCCTCGGTCACTTCGACATCATGTGGGAGCGGGTGCAGGAGGTCAGCTGCGAGCTGATCAACACCCAGTGCTTCGGGGGCGCTCATGGCTGATACCGACCAGGAACGTACCGAACAACCCACGGGCAAACGACTGCAACAGGCTCGTGAAAAAGGGCAGATTGCACGTTCAAAAGAGCTGGGGACCGCTAGCGTTCTGCTCTCGGCGGTCTTTGGCCTGTTGATGCTCAAGGGCTCGCTGGCGACCGCCATGGTCAAGGTTGTCACCATGGGCTTTACTCTGGACAGGGAGCAGGCTTTCGATCCCAATGCCATGATCGCCATGCTGCCGGCGCTGCTGGGGGAACTGGTGCTTCCGCTGGGACTCTTGTTTGCACTGGTGGCGATTGCCGCTTTTATCGGCAACTCCCTGATGGGGGGGATGAACTTCTCCACTGAAGCCATGATGCCCAAGATGAGCAAGCTGAGTCCACTCAGCGGCATCAAGCGAATGTTCGGGGTGCAGTCACTGATTGAGCTGGTCAAATCCATCGCCAAGGTGGTGTTCATCACCCTGTTTGCCTGGTGGATGTTATCCAGCCAGTTCAATCACCTGCTCAACCTCTCCATGGAGGGTTTCCCCGGCGGTATTATCGATGCGCTGGAGTTGTTTCTCTGGATGTTGATCATCCTCTGCTGCGCCCTGCTTCCCATCGTTGCCATCGACGTGCCGTTCCAGCAGTGGAACCACATGCGTCAGCTCAAGATGACCAAGCAGGAGGTCAAGGACGAGTTCAAGGACAGCGAAGGTAAGCCCGAGGTAAAGGGCAAGATCCGCCAGTTGCAGATGCAGATGGCGATGCGTCGAATGATGGGGGATGTACCCAAGGCTGATGTGGTGATCACCAACCCGACCCACTACTCGGTAGCGCTCAAGTATGATGCGGGCAAACCCGGTGCCGCGCCCAAGGTCGTGGCCAAGGGCACCGATGAAATTGCAATGAAGATCAGGGAGATCGCCAGAGAGTACGAGATCCCCATCATGCCGTCACCAGCCTTGACCCGGGCTATTTACCACTCAACCGAGCTGGGCCACGAGATCCCGGAAGGGCTGTTTGCGGCGGTTGCCCAGGTGCTCGCCTATGTCTTCCAGCTCAAGAAATTCCGCCGTGGTCAGGGGCGCCGTCCCCAGCCGCTGGCTAAAGATCTGCCTATTCCGACCGAATATCGGAAATGACAAAGTTCTGACGTAGTCAAAATAAATCCATTGCATTTCAATGTCTTGTATTGTTGGCTTGATGTTTGCTTTAATCTGGCACCAGCAGGTTGAAATTGAGAAGCGCGATGGAATTCAAGGCAGTATTGGGCCAGTTCAAAGAGTACCGGGGAGTATTGGGCAAAGGCCTTGGTACCCCTCTACTGGTATTGGCCGCGCTCGGCATGGTGGTGTTACCCATCCCGCCGCTGATGCTGGACGTGCTCTTCTCCTTTAACATTGCGCTCTCCATCGTGGTGCTGCTGGTATCCGTCTATACCCGCCGCCCCCTCGAATTTGCTGCCTTCCCGACCGTACTGCTGCTCGCTACCTTGCTGCGGTTGGCGTTGAACGTTGCCTCGACCCGGGTGGTGTTGCTGGAAGGTCATAATGGCAGTGCGGCGGCCGGCCATGTGATCGAGGCGTTCGGTAACGTGGTGATCGGCGGCAACTATGCGGTCGGCATCATCGTTTTCACCATCTTGATGATCATCAACTTTGTGGTGATCACCAAGGGTGCCGGGCGGATCGCGGAAGTGAGTGCCCGTTTTACCCTTGATGCGATGCCGGGCAAACAGATGGCCATCGATGCCGATTTGAACGCAGGTCTCATCAATCAGGAAGAGGCGAAGAAGCGTCGTCAGGATGTAACCCAGGAAGCTGACTTCTACGGCTCCATGGATGGTGCTTCCAAGTTTGTCAAAGGGGATGCCATTGCGGGCATCATGATCCTCTTTATCAACATCATCGGCGGCTTCATCATCGGGATGATGCAGCACCAGCTGACCTTCAGCGAATCTGCCGAGATCTATACCCTGTTGGCCATCGGTGACGGTCTGGTGGCGCAGATCCCCTCCCTGCTGCTCTCCATCGCTGCCGCCATCATAGTGACCCGTCAGAATACCGATCAGGACATGGGTACCGCAGTACTAGGCCAGCTGTTTGACAATCCCAAAGCCCTGATCATCTCGGCCGGGATTCTGCTGATGATGGGGCTGGTGCCGGGGATGCCGCATTTCGCCTTCCTGAGTCTGGGGGCTCTTGCCGCCGCTGGCGCCTGGTGGTTGCTGCGCCGCGAGAAACTGGCGGCCGCCAAAGCGGCTAAGGGCGAGCTGCTGCCTGCCACTGCCGAACAACCTCATGAGCAGAAAGAGCTGAGCTGGGATGATGTGATGCCGGTGGACATCATCGGGCTTGAAGTGGGTTATCAGCTGATCCCGCTGGTGGATCGCAATCAGGGTGGCGAACTGCTCAACCGGATCAAAGGGGTGCGCAAGAAACTCTCGCAAGAGCTGGGCTTTCTGGTCCCGGCCGTCCACATTCGCGACAACCTGGATCTGGCGCCAAACCAATACCGCATCACCTTGATGGGGGTCAGTACCGGCGAGGCCAATGTCTACCATGATAAGGAGATGGCCATCAATCCGGGGCAGGTGTTCGGCCAGATCCAGGGGATAGCCACCCGGGATCCCGCCTTCGGACTGGAAGCGGTCTGGGTTGCCAAGGAGATGGTCTCTCAGGCACAGACACTGGGGTATACGGTGGTGGATACCGCGACCGTGGTGGCTACCCATCTGAGCCAGATCCTGACCAACCATGCGGCTCTGCTGCTGGGTCATGACGAGGTACAACAGCTGCTCGACATGATTGGCAAACATCAGAGCAAGCTGGTCGAAGGGCTGGTGCCGGAAGTGATCAGCATGGGTAACCTTGTGAAGGTATTGCAGAATTTGCTCAATGAAGGCGTGCCAATCCGCGATATGCGCACTATCCTGCAGACCCTGGTTGAATACGCACCGCGCAGTCCGGATCCGGAAGTGCTCACGGCCGCTTGCCGGATTGCCCTGCGTCGCCTGATTGTGCAGGAGATTGCAGGCCCCGATCCCGAGCTGCCGGTGATTACCTTGGCGCCGGAATTGGAACGTATATTGCATCAATCCCTGCAGGCTGGTGGCGGTGATGGTGCCGGTATTGAACCGGGTCTGGCAGAGCGGATGCAGCGTTCGCTGGTGGAGGCCACTCAACGACAAGAATTGGAAGGCCAACCGGC
Organism: Aeromonas sp. ANP5; assembly: GCF_963870295.1. Classification (NCBI taxonomy): domain Bacteria; kingdom Pseudomonadati; phylum Pseudomonadota; class Gammaproteobacteria; order Aeromonadales; family Aeromonadaceae; genus Aeromonas; species Aeromonas sp. ANP5. The sequence continues at coordinate 23,336 of NZ_CAWMRY010000041.1, forward strand.
CGTGCTTCTGACATCGGGGATCTTGCGCAATACCCTGGCGAAATTTGTCAAGAATGCCATTCCTGGATTGCGCGTTCTGTCTTATCAGGAAGTGCCCGACGACAAGCAGATCCGCATCGTCAGTGCGGTAGGGCAGAACTAGTTAGCGGAGACGACGGGTGAAGATTAAGCGGTTTTTTGCCAAGGATATGCGAACGGCTCTGGCCGAGGTCAAGGAGACTCTCGGGCCGGATGCCGTCATTATGTCCAACAAGAAGGTCACCGGAGGGGTAGAGATAGTCGCCGCAGTCGATTATCAATCCCAGGTCCCGGGGCCCAAAGATGCGCCGGTTCGCCGTCAGCTGAACGATGAGAGCGTCAATATTTCGTCTGCTGCACGGCAGATGATCCGCCCCGAGCCGACGCCGGCGAAGGAGCAGAACGAACATTATGCCGATACCCTGGCCGCCTTGCTGGCGCGCCAGCAGAAGCTCAAGCCGGGCAATGGGGCGCCAATGGGCAATACCCAATCGGCCGGGCTGGCCGCTGCCAATGCAGCGCCCAGAACATTGGCCGAGCAGGGGCAGTGGGGCGCCGCTCCGGAACCTGCCAAACCCAAGGCCCGGGTTGCCTCCGGCCAGCGCGCCCCTCAACCTGCCCAGCGGGATCAGGAGATGGAAGGGATGCGCAAGGAGATGGCCAGCATCCGCAAACTGCTGGAGCATCAGATATCCGGGCTGATGTGGCAAGAGGTGGAGCGCCGCGAGCCGATGCGGGCCCTGCTGATCAAGGAGCTCAAGAAGCTGGGCTTTGACGATGCGTTTGCCGATCAACTGGCGGGACTGATCCCCGAAGATATGTCCATCCATCAGGCGATGGCCCAGTTGGCCGAGGTGCTGACGGCCCAGCTCAAGATCAGTGAGGACGAGATCATGCGTCAGGGCGGCGCGGTGGCGCTGCTTGGCCCGACCGGGGTGGGCAAAACCACCACTATTGCCAAGCTGGCGGCCCGTTTCGCCATGAAGTATGGTGCCGAGCAGGTGGCGCTGATCACCACCGACAACTACCGGATTGGTGCCCATGAACAGCTGCAGACCTATGGTCGCATCATGGGGTGTCCGGTGCGGCAGGTGCGTGATGCAGAAGAGCTGGCCAATGCCCTTTATCAGTTCCGCCACCGTCGGCTGGTACTTATCGATACGGCCGGGGTGGGTCAGCGGGATATCCGGCTGACCGAGCAGCTCGATACCCTGGTCAAGAATGCCAAGGTGCGGATCCGCAGTTATCTGGTGATGTCGGCAACTTCCCAGCGTCGGGTGATGCAGGAGGCGGTTGACCATTTCCGGCGTATTCCATTAAGCGGCTGCATACTTACCAAATTGGATGAAAGTCTGAATCTGGGCGAAGTGATTAACGTGTGTATCCAGAATTCATTACCCATCAGCTATATCACTGATGGACAAAGGGTTCCGGAAGATATTCAGGTTGCCAATGCGGCGCAGCTCGTCGGAGCTGCCATGGGCTCGCTGGAGCGAGAAACAGAGGAGCCCTATTTCTGGGGCGCAGGCTTTGGCGAGGCCGAAGATTCGGAGTTTTATGAGTAACATGTATATGGATCAGGCGAGTGGTCTGCGCAAAATGCGTCAAAACAATCGAGTAAAAGTAATCGCCGTTTCCGGTGGTAAAGGTGGCGTGGGCAAGACCAACGTGACCCTGAACGTGGCCGGAGCCATGGCCGCCCAAGGCAAGCGGGTGATGGTGCTGGATGCCGACTTGGGTCTGGCCAACGTCGACGTCATGCTGGGGCTGCGGGTTCATCGTAACCTCTCTCACGTGCTGGCGGGTGAATGCACCATCGACGACATCATCGTCGAAGGTCCTTACGGCATGATGATCGTGCCTGCGACCTCGGGCACCCAGTCCATGGTCGAGCTTTCTCCGGTGCAGCATGCCGAGCTTATCCGTGCCTTCAGCGAAATGAAGACCCAGGTCGACATCCTGCTGGTGGATACGGCTGCGGGGATCTCCGACATGGTGCTGAGCTTCACCCGTGCCGCTCAGGACATCATGGTGGTGGTCTGTGATGAGCCGACCTCCATCACCGATGCCTACGCCCTCATCAAGATCCTATCCAAGGATCACGGCGTGTTTCGTTTCAAGGTGGTGGCCAATATGGTGCGCAGTCTGCGCGAAGGGCAGGAGCTCTTTGCCAAACTGACCCGGGTCACGGATCGTTTCCTCGACACCTCGCTGGAACTGGTCGCCTGTGTACCCTATGACACCAATCTGCGTGCCGCCGTGCGCAAGCAGAAGCTGATTGTCGAGGCGTTTCCCAAGTCGCCGGCCGCACTGGCGTTCCGGGCCCTTGCCAACAAGGCGGCGAGCTGGCCGGTGCCCAACCAGCCGGGCGGCCATCTGGAGTTTTTCCTGGAAAATTTGTTGCAGAAACCGGCCACAACACAGGAAGGTTCCCGTGAATAAAGCCCAAGCGTACTTGCGTCATCAGGATTCCTACGTGCTGGTGGAGCGTCATGCTCCCCTGGTCAAGCGAATTGCCCAGCATTTGTTGGCTCGCCTGCCCAGCAGTGTCTTGCTGGATGACCTGATCCAGGCAGGTATGATTGGGCTGCTTGAAGCCTCCCGCAACTTTGACGGTAGCAAGGGGGCCAGCTTCGAGACGTATGCCGGGATCCGGATCCGTGGCGCCATGCTGGATGAGATCCGGCGTGGTGACTGGGTACCCCGCTCTGTGCATCGCAACAGTCGGGCTATTGCAGAAGCGATCGAGAATGTCGAGCAGACTCACGGGCGTGACGCGCGAGATACCGAGGTTGCTGCCGAGATGGGGGTCTCCATCGCTGATTACCATGCGATGCTGCAAGACGTCTCTTGCGGCAAAATTATCGGTATCGAGGATCTGGGGGTCAGCGAGGATGTGATCGGTAACCCCGATGATGCTCCTTCAGGCTCGGGATTCGATGAATTGGCTGCCGAGCGATTTCAGATTCAATTATCCGAGCAAATTGGTCGTCTACCAGAGAGAGAAGCTTTGGTTCTCTCTCTTTACTACGATGAAGAGCTGAATTTGCGTGAAATTGGCGAGGTTTTGAATGTCAGCGAGTCGCGTGTGAGCCAGATCCACAGTCAGGCAATGCACAGATTGCGTGCTCGTTTGAGAGATTGGCATCTATAAGTGTTTGTACTGGCTACACTGAGATGAAACTCTAAGGCATAATCCGCACGACACAACCCGTTTTTAGCATCATGTAAGTGAGCCACTCTGGTGGCTATTTAGGAGGGAATTTTGGACAAGAACATGAAAATCCTCATTGTTGACGATTTTTCAACGATGCGCCGGATTATCAAGAACTTGCTGCGCGACTTGGGATTCAACAATACCCATGAGGCGGATGACGGCAATACAGCGCTGCCGATGCTGAAAAATGGTGATTTTCAGTTTGTAGTTACCGACTGGAACATGCCTGGCATGCAAGGTATTGACCTGCTTAAAGCCATCCGTGTCGATGAGAAGCTCAAGCATCTGCCGGTTCTGATGGTAACCGCTGAAGCCAAACGTGAGCAGATCATTGAAGCCGCCCAAGCTGGCGTCAACGGTTACATCGTCAAGCCCTTCACCGCAGCAACGCTCAAAGAAAAACTCGACAAAATTTTCGAACGAATTGGCTAAGGAGCTGCAGGGATGATGGCCAAAACGAGAGCAATGATTTCGCTCGACCAGGCAAGGATGCTTGTTGCTCATCTGGAGCAAGGCGAATTTGAGCTGGCCGATGAACTGCTTGCCGAAGTATGTGCCCCCAACGCAGCCGATCTGTTTGAAAAAGTAGGTCAGCTGACCCGACAACTGCATGATTCACTTCAAGAATTTCGCCTCGATCCCCGTATTCCCGATTTGGCTACTCATGATATTCCCGATGCTCGGGAACGCTTGAGCTACGTTATCGATATGACCGACAAAGCGGCCAATCGCACAATGGATGCGGTGGAAGCCAGTTTGCCGATAGCGGATCGCCTGAATGACAATATCCAGCTGGTGATGCCGAACTGGAATGCCCTCATGTCTCGTGACATGAGCGTGGGGCAGTTCAAATCCTTATGTCACCAACTTGATGATTTTATTAAGGCTTCAGAGTCTGATGCCGATAAATTACGGCAACTGCTGACAGAAATCCTGATGGCACAAGATTTTCAGGATTTGACAGGTCAGATGATCCGCAAGGTCATCAAGCTTGTTCAGGAAGTTGAAACAAAATTAATAGAAATGCTGACCATGTTTGGTGAGGCTTCTGCTGAGCATTCAACTCGTAGTATTCCTGTCAACGGGATTGAAGCAGAGGGCCCTATCATGAACCCCGAGGCTCGTGCCGATGTGGTCAATGGTCAGGATGATGTGGACGATCTGCTGTCTAGCTTGGGATTCTAATGGAGTGACGCATGGCCTTCGAAGTTGATGAAGACATACTGCAAGACTTTCTGGTCGAAGCATCCGAAATATTGGAACAGTTGTCTGAACAACTGGTCGACTTGGAAAAGCGGCCCGATGACAAGAACCTGTTGAATGCCATCTTTCGCGGTTTCCATACCGTGAAAGGGGGGGCAGGTTTTCTGTCGCTCGGTGAACTTGTTGATGTATGCCACGGTGCGGAAAACGTGTTCGATATCTTGCGTAATGGCAAGCGAACCGTTACTGCGGAGCTGATGGATGTGATCCTGCAAGCGCTGGATGCCATCAATGTCATGTTCGCCCAGGTTCAAAATCGCGAAGCACCCAGCCCTGCGTCAGATGATTTGCTTCATGACCTCCATGAGTTGTGCAAGCCGGAAGGGGAAGAGCAACTGCGCACGGCTACCAGTGCGGCAGCGGCTGTAGAATCTGAACCTGCAGCACCGGTAGTTGTTGAAGAAGTTGCTCCAGAAGTTGTTGAACCCGCAGCCATCAGCAGCGAGCCTGCTCCTGTCAATGGCGGCGGCTCGATCGATGAAATTTCTGCAGACGAATTTGAACGTCTGCTGGACGAGCTCCACGGCGTGGGTGGGGCTCCGACCAAGACGGCTGCAGCAGCCCCGATAGCTGGTGGCTCTGGCGATATCACCGATGATGAGTTTGAGGCCTTGCTGGACCAGCTACATGGCCAGGGACAGCACATGGGGGCGCCAGAGGTAAATCCTCTGAAGTCGGTGCAAAAAGAGGTGGACGAGCTTATCGATGATGATGAGTTTGAGCGTCTGCTTGATGAATTGCATGGCCGTGGCCAAGGGCCTCAGAGTACTATGGCACCTGCCGCACCTGCCGCACCTGCCGCACCTGCCGCACCTGCCGCACCTGCTGCACCTGCCGCACCTGCTGCACCTGCTGCACCTGCTGCGGTGACTCCGCCCAAACCGACCACTCCTGTAGCCAAATCTGCACCGGCTGCCCCCGCAAAACCTGCCGAAGCAGCCAAGGCACCAGCGCCAGCCGCCAAGTCTGCGCCTGCGCCAGCAGAAAACAGTGCCGTGCAAAGTGATACGACGGTGCGGGTGGATACCAAGACCCTCGATGTCATCATGAACATGGTAGGTGAGTTAGTACTGGTTCGTAACCGGCTGGTGAGCCTGGGTATTGCCAGTAATGATGAAGAGATGTCAAAGGCGGTTGCCAATCTGGATGTGGTAACGGCTGACCTGCAAGGTGCGGTCATGAAAACCCGCATGCAGCCAATCAAGAAGGTATTTGGTCGTTTCCCGCGTGTGGTGCGTGATCTGGCCAGAACCCTTAAGAAAGAGATTGAGCTGGTGATGGTGGGGGAAGAGACAGATCTGGATAAAAACCTGGTGGAGGCGCTCGCCGATCCTCTGGTTCACCTTGTTCGCAACTCATGCGATCACGGGGTCGAAATGCCGGATGTGCGGGAGAAAGCGGGCAAACCGCGGCAAGGGACGATCACCCTTAGCGCCTCCCAGCAAGGTGACCATATTCTGCTTTGCATCGAGGATGATGGAGCAGGGATGGATCCTGAGAAACTCAAGTCCATCGCAATCAGTCGCGGTGTTCTGGATGCAGATACTGCCGCTCGCATGAGCGACAACGATGCCTATAACCTGATCTTTGCCCCGGGCTTTTCAACCAAGGCCGAGATCTCCGATATCTCTGGCCGTGGTGTCGGAATGGATGTGGTTAAAACCAGCATTGTCAGTCTCAATGGGTCGGTGCACATCGATTCCACCTGGGGGAAAGGTACCCGTCTCGAAATCAAGGTTCCGTTGACGCTAGCCATTCTGCCGACTCTGATGGTGGAAGTGGGTGAGCAGACCTTCGCACTTCCCCTTGGTTGTGTGAACGAGATTTTCCATCTGGATCTGAAAAAGGCCAACATGGTTGATGGCCAGCTCACCATCATTGTGCGCGAGAAGGCGATACCGCTCTTCTATCTGCATAAATGGTTGATTCGTGGCGCCAACAAGCGTTCACGTCAGGATACCGGACATGTGGTGATCGTGCAGATTGGCACTCAGCAAATCGGGTTTGTGGTAGACAGTCTGATTGGTCAGGAAGAGGTGGTGATCAAGCCACTCGATAACCTGCTGCAAGGCACCCCTGGCATGGCCGGGGCGACCATTACCAGTGATGGTGGAATTGCTCTTATTTTGGATGTGCCGAGTCTGCTCAAAGCATATGCGCGTAGACATTAATAGCTCAGGCCCAAGGAGTTAGAAAAACAACAATGGCAGTCAAGGTATTAGTTGTCGACGATTCGAGCTTCTTTCGCCGTCGGGTGAGCGAGATCATCAATCAGGATCCCATGCTGACGGTGATTGATACGGCCCAGAATGGACGTGAGGCGGTGGACAAGGCGATGTCGCTGCGCCCTGATGTGATCACCATGGACATCGAAATGCCCGTGATGGATGGCATCAGTGCGGTGCGGGAGATCATGGCCAAGTGCCCAACCCCCATTCTGATGTTCTCCTCCCTGACCCATGAAGGGGCCAAGGCTACGCTGGATGCGCTGGACGCCGGTGCCCTCGACTTCTTACCCAAGAAGTTTGAGGACATTGCCAGAGACAAAGATGAAGCGGTCAGACTGTTGCAACAGCGGGTGAAGGAGATCTCCCGCAAGCGCTTCCTGATGACATCTGCTGCTCGCCCCAAAGCACCTGAACCGGTTACTCGTGCTCCGCTGGGCAGCACTGCGCCCAGAACTCCTGATCGTCAGCTTGACCTGCAACGTACGGTGCCAAGTGCCTCATTCAAGCGCAGTGGCAAGAGTTATCAGTTGGTGGCGATTGGCACTTCTACCGGCGGACCAGTTGCTTTGCAAAATGTGCTGACCAAGTTGCCGGGGGATTTTCCCCATCCCATCCTGCTTATCCAGCATATGCCAGCCACTTTTACTGCCGCGTTTGCTGCCCGTCTCAACGGGTTATGTCAGATTGGCGTCAAGGAAGCGGAAGATGGCGATGTGCTTAAACCAGGGCATGCCTATCTTGCTCCCGGTGGCAAACAGATGCTGCTGGAAGGTCGTGGTGCAGGGGCCCGCATTCGCATTGTGGATGGCAACGACAAGGTCAATTACAAGCCTTGTGTGGACATCACTTTTGCCTCTGCGGCCAAAACCTATGCCGACAAGGTATTGGCGATTGTGCTGACCGGTATGGGGGCTGATGGCCGTGATGGAGCCAGACTGCTGAAAGAGCAGGGAGCAACCATCTGGGCTCAGGATGAGGCTTCCTGCGTGGTATATGGTATGCCCCAAGCAGTAGCCAAAGCGGGGATTGCCAGCGAATCACTCCCTCTGGACAAGGTGGCCCAGCGTATTCTGGTTGAGTTGGGGCGCTAATCATGGGCTTGCTCGGTCTGCTCCTGGCATTGGGGGCTATTGCCATCGCGCAACTGTGGCATGGCGGTTCCCTTTTGACGCTGGTGGACGGCCCCGCTTTTTTGATCGTACTGGGTGGTACCGTTGGTGCCGTCACGTTGCAGACCCCAGCCAAGTACATCTTGCTGGCGTTGCGCCAGCTGTTATGGATTTTTACCCCTCCCCACCAAGATCTTGCGACGCAGGCCGAACGGTTGCAGTCATGGGCCGTCTTTGCGCGCCAGCAAGGGCTGCTTGCCCTTGAAAACCAGGCCGAGCAGGAGGAGGATAACTTTACCCGCCAAGGGCTTGGTATGATTGTCGATGGGGTCTCCACAGAGGATATCCGTATGCTGCTGGAAGCGGACATCGATATCGAGCAGGAGCGCAATGAACATGCCGCCAGGGTATTTGAAGCCATGGGGGGGTACAGTCCGACCATCGGGATCATCGGTGCCGTGCTGGGCCTGATCCAGGCCATGTTTCATCTCGAAGACCCGTCAGCACTTGGGGCGGGGATCGCAGTGGCATTTGTGGCAACCATCTATGGAGTGGGGTTTGCCAACCTCATCTACCTGCCTATCGCCAACCGGCTACGTGCATTTCACTATCACTATGCACTCTTTCAGGAGATGACCCTGGAAGGGCTGCTGGCTATCGCCCATGGTGAAAACGGCTTGCAGGTTGAACGCCGGCTCAGGGCCTATTTGAAAGGAGAGTAGCCATGCGCAAGCGCTATCGGTTGCACTTGCAGGGTCGCGAGCATCTTGACCGTTGGCTGGTCTCCTATGCCGATTATATGACGCTGATCTTTGCCTTGTTCGTGGTGCTTTACTCTGTTGCGCTGGTGAACAAGGACAAGTATCGCGCGGTGATTGATGGTATGAGCCAGGCGTTCAGTGTCATGCAGTCTGGCGGCAATGGCTTGCTTGAAGGGCAGGGTAATTCCCTGCTGGATAACCCGGTATCTGCCTCTCCATCGTTGCTGGAAAGCCCAGCATCCCCCTCTCCTTCACTTGCTCCTATTTCTGGTGTGCCAGTGCTGCAAGATGGCGCGACACTTGCAAAACTCGATATGCAGTTGCAACAGAGCATGGGCTCGCTGGTGGATGCCGGTATCGTCAAACTGACGCAAGATGAGAACTGGCTGACGGTTGAACTCAGTTCCGGCTTGTTGTTTGGCAGCGGCAGTGCCTTTTTGGGACCAAACGCTGCACCGGTCATTAATACTCTTTCAAGTATTCTCAAACCGGTCGATAACTATGTAAGGGTTCGGGGTTATACCGATAACCAACAGATAAATAATGAAATTTATCGTTCTAACTGGGCGCTTTCTGCTGCTCGGGCCGAAGCGGTACTCAATGGTTTGATTGCAGATGGGATCGCCCCCCAGCGTCTGGCGTTCGAGGCATATGGCGAGTTTTCCCCTTTTGCTGACAACGGCAGCGAGCAGGGCAGACTGCAGAATCGCAAGGTTGTGGTCGCTATCTCCAAATTTGCCTGGGTGCCGCCGGCACCTGTGGTTGCAACACCGACGGTAGTTGCTGAACCGGTTCCTGCTGTACAGCAGGCGGTGGATGCAGGAGAGATAAAGGTGATCACCTTGCCCGGTGGTGGCATACGCATAACAACAAGGCAGGATTGATACAGTGATTGTTTGGACGGTTGCCAACCAGAAAGGTGGTGTGGGTAAAACCACCACAGTGGTCTCGCTTGCGGGGATCCTGGCCCAGCGTGGCCAGCGGGTGCTGTTGATTGATACCGACCCCCATGCTTCGCTGACTGCATATCTTGATTTTGATTCAGATCGCCTGGATGGAACCCTCTATGAGTTGTTTCAAGCTGTCAAACCGACAGCCGAGCTTGTCAATAAACTGACGCTCAAGACCAAATTCGAAAATATCAACTTGCTGCCAGCATCTATTACCTTGGCGACCCTTGATCGGGTGATGGGCAATCGTGAGGGGATGGGACTGGTACTGAAACGGGCACTGCTGCGCATTCAGGATCAATATGATTACGTGCTGATCGATTGCCCGCCAGTGCTGGGGGTGATGATGGTCAACGCGCTGGCTGCCTGCGATCGCATTCTGGTGCCTGTCCAGACCGAATTTCTGGCCCTCAAGGGGTTGGAGCGGATGATGAAAACATTCGAGATCATGCAGCGTTCCAAGCGTGACAAGTTTCGCTATACCGTGATCCCGACCATGTTTGACAAGCGCACCCGTGCTTCTTTGATGACCTTGAAATCGATCAAGGATCAATATGGGGATTCAGTGTGGAATGCGGTGATCCCTATTGATACCAAGTTTCGGGATGCCAGCTTGCTGCATATTCCCCCGTCTATCTATTCTCCCGGGAGTCGTGGAACCTATGCATATGAAACGCTGCTCAATCATCTTGATGCCCTTGAGCGGCAACGGGTTCATGAGGTGACGGCATGAGAGATACCATTCAAGTTCGGGCGATGGATGACTATTTCCATTCCCTGCTGCTCGATGAGCCACTGGTGCTGGATGAGGTAGAAGAGGCTCAATCCGCCCCTGTTTTACAGTTGCAACGTCAGCCCCAAAGCGTCCCCGAGGTAGTCGCCGCACCTTACCTCGAAAGCGATCCACGGCTTGCCCAACTTGGTGAGCTATTGGCTCAGGTGGGACAAGTCCAGTTTGAGAATGACGCCTTCACCCAGGAGATAACACTCACCGCACCGCTGGAGATTGTGGCGGAGGAGTCACTGTTGCCGGTGGAGCCTGAGTGGCCTGCGGAGGTGCTGCTCCCCGAGGTTGCGGAGCCCCATACTACTATCCTGACCGAGACAGCGCTGGAGGTTGCTCCGGTAGAGGCCAGTGAACCTGTTACCTGGGAAAATATCGATACTGGCAAAGAGTTTCAGGCCCTTTTCTTTGAAGTCGCGGGTGTGACGTTTGCGGTCCCGTTGACCGAGCTGGGTGGTATTCATCAGCTGGGCGAGATCACCTCCCTGTTTGGCCAGCCGGGCTGGTACAAGGGGATCATGACCTCTCGCGAGCAGAAGATGAATGTGGTCGATACTGCCCAGTGGGTCATGCCGGGTCAACATCTCGAGATGGATGATTACAAGTATCTGATTATGCTTGGTGAATCGCCGTGGGGATTAGCCTGCCACCATCTCAAAGGGACTGAATTGTTACACCGTGACCAGGTGAAATGGCGCCATCAGGAGGGCAAGCGCCCCTGGTTGGCGGGCATGGTTAAAGAAAAAATGTGTGCCCTGTTACACGTCCGCGAATTGCTCCTGTTGCTGGAGCGTGGGGTTAACATAGAAGGTCGCTGATAACTTCTGCAATCGAGCTGTTTTATTGCTAGTTTTAGCAGTAGACGTTTTCATAAAAGGAATAAAAACATGACAGAAAAGCGCAATATTGCACAGAATCTGGCCGAAGATGAAGTGCTGCAATGGGTAACCTTCCAACTGGAAAACGAAACCTACGGCATCAATGTGATGCAGGTTCAGGAGGTGTTGCGCTACACCGAAATTGCACCGGTGCCGGGTGCGCCTGAGTACGTGCTGGGGATCATCAACCTGCGTGGCAATGTGGTGACTGTTATCGATACCCGTTCCCGTTTCGGTCTGCCTTCCGGTGATGTGAGTGAAAACTCCAGGATCGTGATCATCGAGGCCGAGAAGCAGGTGATTGGCATCATGGTCGACAGCGTGGCAGAAGTGGTTTATCTGCGCTCTTCCGAAATCGATGCGGCACCTGCGGTCGGTACTGAAGAGAGCGCCAAGTTTATTCAGGGGGTGAGCAACCGTGATGGGCAACTGCTGATCCTAGTTGACTTGAACAAGCTGCTCTCCGATGAAGAGTGGGAAGATATCGGTTCCCTCTGATAAGTAAGGTGATGTTTTGATAATCGAGATGGTTGCCTTGGGGATGTCCCTGATTGCCTTGGCGTTTGCCTCTTATATCTGGTTCAAGAGCAAGCGCAGCAAGCAGGAGTCCGAGGCCAGTGTGGCAACCCTGCAAGGTCAGTTGGAAAGCTTGCGCAAGCAGATGATGGAACTCCATACCGGTGCCATTGGCATGGGGCAGCGTCTGCAGTCGGTGGAAGGGGCGATGCAGCAGGTCAATGAGCGCCAGCAAGAGCTGACCATGCAGGATCCCGAACGCAGGCTCTACAGCCGAGCGGCAAAGATGGTCGAACTGGGCGCCGATCTTGATGAAGTCATGAGTGAGTGCGAGTTGCCAAAGGCAGAGGCTGAGCTCTTGATATCGTTGCGAAAAGGTCGCTCTTGATGATTCAGGAAGGCAATTGCCTTCCTGAATTTTATGGCGTGCAGCCGCTTGCCCCTCAGCTGCGTTGAGCGGATGGTTTCTACCGCATTTTCTTTGTGATCCCGGTCGCCAGTCAGTTCAATTGTTGCATCTTTGAAAAGACGTATTCCAATACTGTGTTAAGATGCAGACCGCTTCATTTTCTCTGAAAAAATCCCCATGCTGCTTCAAGTTAACAATCTGAGCTGCGTGCGTGAAGATCGCACTCTGTTTGAACACCTCTCTTTCTCTGTTGCGCCCGGCGATCTGGTGCAAATTGAAGGGCCCAACGGGGTCGGCAAGACCAGCCTGTTGCGGTTGTTGACCGGGCTGTCGCAGCCGTTTGCCGGTGAGGTGTGCTGGAATGGGGAGAATATTCGTCACTGTCGCGATGAGTATCATGCCAATCTGCTCTATCTCGGCCATCAGCCCGGTGTCAAAGCGGCGCTGACCCCTTTTGAAAACCTGAAGTTCTACCAGCAGTTACATCACCCGCAGCAAACAGAGACTGACTTGTGGCAGATATTGGCCCGGGTTGGGCTGGCCGGATTTGAAGAGAACCCGACCGGGCAACTCTCTGCAGGCCAGCAACGCCGGGTGGCTCTGGCCAGACTCTGGCTGTCACAGAAACCGGCACTCTGGATCCTCGATGAGCCCTTTACCGCCATCGACAAGCAGGGGGTCAAGGTGCTCGAGCAGCTTTTTCTGGCCCACGCTGAGCGGGGCGGCATGGTGATCCTCACCACCCATCAGGATCTGACCCTGATGCAGGGACGGCTGAAGACTATCTCGTTGATCCCCTTCGCCTCGACATTGCAGGAGTAACGCCATGTTGCGCGCTGTTATGCACCTTATTCACCGTGAACTGCTGATGGCTCTGCGCCAGCGTTCCGATATTCTCAATCCGCTCTGGTTTTTCCTCATCGTCATCACCCTGTTTCCGTTAGGCATTGGCCCTGAGCCCAAACTGCTGGCCCGTATTGCCCCGGGGATCATCTGGGTGGCGGCGCTATTGGCGGCCATGCTGTCGCTGGAGCGACTGTTTCGCGACGACTTTGCCGATGGCGCGCTGGAGCAGATGATGCTGATGCCGCACCCGCTGGGCTTGCTGGCGCTGGCGAAAGTGGTCGCTCACTGGCTGCTGACCGGCTTGCCGCTGCTGCTGATCTCTCCCTTGCTGGCGATTTTGCTGTCGCTGGATATGAACACCTATCTGGCTGTCGTCTCGACGCTGGCACTTGGCACTCCGGTATTGAGTCTGCTCGGCGCGGTCGGGGTTGCGTTGACGGTGGGATTGCGCAAAGGCGGGGTGCTGCTCAGTCTGCTGATCCTGCCGCTCTATATTCCGGTACTGATTTTTGCCACCTCAGCCATCGATGCCGCGGGGATGAGCTTGCCCTATGGTGGGCAGCTTGCCATTCTGGCCGCCATGCTGGTGGGGGCTTTGACACTGACACCGCTGGCTGTGTCGGCGGCGTTGCGGGTCAGCCTCAACTGATGGCCGTGAGCTGAGCCGGATTTGGCTCCGAACGGAGTCTTTTTGCAAAAAATAATGTTGCGATGGATCAAGGAGAGTGCCGCTTATTGCTTTCGGGGTATTTGATGCTGCCCTGCGGTCGGTATGGTAGGCCTCGCCAAACGATTAATAACAAAAAGGTTTTGTGAGCTATGTGGAAATGGTTGCACCCTTATGCCAAACCGGAGCGTGCCTATCAGCTGGCAGGCACGCTGTTGCCCTGGTTTGCGGTGATTAGTCTGCTCTCGTTTGTGATCGGTACTGTCTGGGGCCTCGCGTTTGCGCCAGCGGATTACCAGCAGGGAGATTCGTTCCGGATCATCTATATCCACGTGCCTTCCGCCATTCTCTCCATGGGGGCCTACTCCACCATGGCGGTGGCTGCCTTTATCGGCCTGGTGTGGCAACTGCGGATGGCGGACATGACGGTTGCAGCCATTGCACCGGTTGGCGCTGTATTTACCTTTATTGCCCTCTTTACCGGTGCCGCCTGGGGCAAACCGATGTGGGGTACCTGGTGGGTGTGGGATGCACGGCTCACCTCTGAGCTGATCCTGCTGTTTCTCTACCTCGGCGTGATTGCTCTCTACAACGCCTTCAGCGACAAGGTGGTCGCTGGCCGTGCGGCCGGCATTCTGGCGCTGGTTGGGGTGATCAACCTGCCCATCATTCACTACTCGGTGGAGTGGTGGAATACCCTGCATCAGGGAGCCACCATCACCAAATTTGACAAACCCTCCATTTCACCCGAGATGCTCTGGCCGCTGCTGATCATGATCCTGGCGTTTGCCACGTTTCTCGGGGCCCTGACCCTGATGCGTTTTCGCAATGAACTCCTGATGCGGGAGTGGCATCGCCCCTGGGTCAAAGAGATTGCAGAGCAGGAGAAGTAAGCATGCACTTTGCCTCTTTCAGTGATTTTATGGCGATGGGCGGTTACGCCTTCTATGTCTGGCTCTCTTTTGGCCTGACGCTGGTGTGTCTGGTCGGCATCATTATTTCTACCCGCATGAAAACCCGCAGCCTGCTCGCCGAGTTGCGCAGCAAACAGGCGCGTGAGGCCCGTCGCAAGGCGGCCCAGCAGATGGAGAACACCCTATGAATCCGAGACGCAAAAAACGCCTCACCATCATTCTTGCCATCACCCTGGGTCTGGCGACCGTCAGCGGGCTGGTGCTCTACGCCCTCAGTCAGAATATCGACCTCTTCTATACCCCGAGCGAGCTGGTGGAGGGGAAGGGGCCGGACAAGATCAAGCCGGAAGAGGGGCAGCGCCTGCGCATCGGTGGGTTGGTCGTGCCGGGGTCGGTGCAGCGGGATCCCCAGAGCCTCAAGGTTGCCTTCAAGCTGGTGGATAACGGCGGTCATCTGGTGAAGGTCGAGTTTGACGGCATCCTGCCGGACCTGTTCCGTGAAGGGCAGGGGATTGTTGCCCAGGGCACCCTCAAGGATGCCACGACCGTAGAGGCGTTCGAGGTGTTGGCCAAGCACGATGAGAACTACATGCCGCCGGAAGTGGCCGATGCCACCAACGGTATGCACTTCAAGCCGGAGTATACCGAGGCGCAGTTGAAGGGAGCCAAGCAGTGATCCCTGTGGTGTTTGCCTTTTCCGCTTTGCCTGCCGTGCGTGGTGCGGCTGTTGTCACCGTTCAATTGAAAGGAATGCCTTCATGATCCCGGAATTAGGTCAGTTTGCGCTGATCCTGGCCTTTGCCACCGCCCTGCTGCTGGGCAGCTACCCGCTGCTAGGCGCTAGTTGGGGGCGTCTTGGCATGATGTCGGCGGCCCGTCCGCTCGCCTATGCCCAGTTTTTGTTGCTGCTGCTGTCGTTTCTCTGCCTGACCTGGGCCTTTATCGATAACGACTTCACCGTGCAGTATGTGGCCACTAACTCCAATAGCCTGCTGCCGCTGGCCTATCGCATCTCGGCGGTATGGGGGGCCCACGAAGGCTCCCTGCTGCTGTGGGTACTGACCCTGGGTGGCTGGACTGCGGCGGTGGCCATGTTCAGTCGCCGTCTGCCGCTCGATGCTGTCGCGCGGGTACTCGGCGTGTTGGGGCTGATCTCGGTCGGCTTCACTGCCTTCGTGCTGTTCACCTCCGATCCCTTCACCCGCACCTTTCCCTATTTCCCGGTAGATGGTCGTGACCTCAATCCGCTGCTGCAGGATCCGGGTCTTATCTTCCATCCGCCGATGCTCTACATGGGTTATGTGGGTTTCTCGGTGGCGTTTGCCTTTGCCATTGCTTCGCTGATGACCGGCCGTCTCGATGCGACCTGGGCTCGCTGGTCGCGCCCCTGGACCATGGCTGCCTGGGTATTCCTGACCCTCGGCATCGTGCTCGGCTCTTGGTGGGCCTACTACGAGCTCGGTTGGGGCGGCTGGTGGTTCTGGGATCCGGTAGAAAACGCCTCGTTTATGCCTTGGCTGGCGGGTACCGCTCTGCTGCACTCGCTGGCGGTGAGCGAGAAGCGCGCCACCTTCAAGGCGTGGACCGTGCTGCTGGCCCTGTCAGCCTTCTCGTTGAGCCTGTTGGGTACCTTCCTAGTGCGCTCCGGCGTGCTGGTGTCGGTCCATGCGTTTGCCTCCGATCCGACCCGCGGTCTGTTTATTCTCGGCTTCCTGCTGGCGGTGATCGGCTCATCCTTGCTGCTGTTTGCCTTCAAAGGCTCGCAGGTGAAGAGCCACGGCAAACACGAGCTGTGGAGCCGCGAGACCCTGCTGCTTTGCAACAACATCATGCTGGTTGCAGGTCTGCTGACCGTGCTGCTCGGTACCTTGCTGCCGCTGGTGCACAAGGAGCTGGGGCTGGGGAGCATTTCCATCGGTACTCCCTTCTTCAACCACATCTACAGCTGGCTGATCATCCCGTTTGCCCTGCTGCTGGGGGTTGGCCCGCTGTTTCGCTGGCGTCGTCAGGAGCTGGGGGAACTCAAAAGCAAGGTGGTCGTGGCACTGGTGCTGAGTCTGGCCGCAGCCTTGCTGTTGCCGCTGCTCTTGGCCGAAACCTTCAAGCCGTGGGCGGCGGTAGGGATTGGTCTGGGCGTCTGGATCATCGTCACCAGCGTGCAGGAGACCTGGGCGCGAGCGACCCACAAGCACAGCTTTGCAGTAGGTGTGCGCAAGCTTGGCAACAGCCACTGGGCCATGATCCTCGGCCATGTGGGGCTGGCAGTCAGCATCATAGGTATCGCCTGCACCCAGAACTACAGCATCGAGAAGGATCTGCGGATGCAGGCGGGTGATCGGGTGCACTTTGCCGATTACGAGTTCGTCTTTGCCGGGATCAAGGAGAAGAACGGCCCCAACTACGATGGCTTCAAGGGCGTGCTGGAAGTGCACCGCAATGGCAAGCAGGTCGCCCTGCTCAAGCCCGAGAAGCGGATGTACAAGGTGACCCGGATGCCGATGACCGAAGCGGCCATCGATGCCGGTATCACCCGCGATCTCTATGCGGCGCTGGGGGAACAGCTCGACAACGGTGCCTGGGCGGTGCGGATCTACTACAAGCCGTTCGTGCGCTGGATCTGGTTCGGCGGCGTTTTTATGGCCATTGGTGGCGTGCTGGCGATGCTGGACAAGCGTTACCGTTTCGGCCGTCGTGAGGAGGAGGCCAAGGCATGAACAAAAAGACCTGGTTGTTTTTAATCCCCTTTATCGTCTTTTTGCTGGGGGCTGTGTTCCTGTTTAAGGGGCTCTACTCCGATCCCACCAAGCTTGAGTCCGTGATGGTGGGTAAAGAGGTGCCGGTGTTCACCCTGCAGGACATTTACGATCTGAAAAAGCAGCACGATCGCAGTATCCTGACTGGTCGCCCCATGCTGCTCAACGTCTGGGCTACCTGGTGTCCCACCTGCTATGGCGAGCACACCTACCTCAAACAGCTGGCAGGGCAGGGTATTCCCATCATCGGCATGAACTACAAGGATGAGCGCGACAAGGCGATCAAATGGCTGGCTGAGCTGGGCAACCCCTATCAAGTCAACCTCTATGATCCGGACGGCATGCTGGGGCTGGATCTCGGGGTATACGGCGCGCCGGAGACCTTCTTTATCGACAGCAAGGGGATCATCCGGTATCGCCACGTGGGGGATATCAACCCCGAGAACTGGGCGTCGACCCTCAAACCTATCTTTGATGCCATGAAGTGAGGGGAGTCTTGATGAGAGTATTTATTGCTTCCCTGCTGCTGTTGCTGGGATGGGTGGTGCAAGCGCCGGCCATGGCCGCTATCGATGTCTACACCTTCGACAACGACAATCAGGAGCAGGTCTTTCGCGAACTGACCAAGGAGCTGCGTTGCCCCAAGTGCCAGAACCAGGATATCGCCGACTCCAATGCGGGGCTGGCCAAGGACTTGCGCGACAAGACCTACCAGATGGTGCGCGAGGGCAAGGATAAAGAGGAGATCGTGGATTACATGGTGGCCCGCTACGGCAACTTTATCCTCTATAACCCGCCCCTGATGGCCTCCACCCTGATCCTCTGGCTTGGTCCGCTGCTGGTGATCCTGATCGGTGGCGCCGTGGTCGTGATGCGCAGTCGCCGGTCCCCTGCGGTGAAAAAACAACTGGATAACGCCCTGAGCGAGGAGGAGCAGCGCCGACTGGCCGAGCTGCTCAAAGAGGAAGAGAAACAATGACCGCTTTTTGGATAGTGATTGCGGGCTTGCTGGTGCTGGTGAGTCTGGCGCTCGTCGTGCCGCTGTGGCGTGGTGAAGGCAAACAGAGCATCAGTCGCTCGGCGCTCAACAAACAGCTCTATCGCCAGCGGCTGCTGGAGATTGGCGAAGAGCGCGAGCAGGGTGTCCTGGCTGAGGAGTCCGACTCGCTGGTCGAGCTGCAACGAAGCCTCTTGGATGATATCCCTGATGTGGAGCAGACTGCCCGCAGTGGCAAGAGTCTGACCTGGATCCCGGGTGTACTGGTGCTGTTGGTGGTGAGTCTGGGGCTCTACTACAAGTTGGGCTCCTGGCAAGAGGTGAGTCGCTGGCAAGATGCCAGCAGCCGTCTTGGCGAGCTGAGCAACCGCATTCTGGTGGAACGCGATGCCCAGGTGACCGAGCAGGATCTGCTGGATTTCACGCTGGCACTGCGTACCCGCCTCAAGGATGAACCGAACGACTACCGCGGCTGGCTGCTGCTGGGACGCTTGGCGCTGGATGGCAATGATCCCGAGATGGCCAGCGAGGCGCTGGAGCGGGCCTACACGCTTGCCCCCCAGAAATCGCTGGTGGCGGTGCCCTATGCGCAGGCGCTGATGATGACGGGGGATGAGGCGCAAGCGGATACCCTGTTGCAGACTGCTATCGCGCAGGATCCGGACAATATTGAAGCGCGTTCCGTCTATGCCTTTATGGCGCTGCAAAAAGAGGACTTCCAGACCGCGCTGGCTCGCTGGCAGGCGATGTTGCCACTGATGGAGAAAGGCACTCCCCGTTACGTGATGGTCGAGCGCTCCATGGAGTATGCCCGCGCGCAGCTTAAACAGCGCGGCATCGAGGTGACGAATTCAGGCGCAGCCAACGCGGGTGAAGCTGAGAGAAAACCGCTGGCGGTGAAGGAGGGGGAGTTCCCCATCCACGTCACGTTGGCGGCGGGCATTCAGATGCCGGAAGATGCCCATCTCTTCGTCTTTGCCGTGGTGCCTAACGGGCCGCCCATGCCCATCGCCGTGAAGCGTATCGCAGGGCCAACCTTGCCTGTAACCCTGTCACTCGGGGATGGCGATGCCATGATGGAAGGCAGCAAACTGGCGGCCTATCCGGAGCTGCAGTTCAAGGCACGTCTCTCGCGCGGTGGCAATGTGATGAACAAGGAAGGAGCCTTCGAAGGGGTATCCGTGCCGGTCAAGACGGCCGAGATCCCTGCTGCTCCGATTGACATCCGCATCGATCACGCCCTCTAATATGCCTTTGGATAACCCGGCTCCTGGATAGGAGCCGGGTTATCTATACTTCTGATAAATCAAAATAAAACGTCAGGACAATCATATGTATCTTCGTTCAGGGGCCATACTGGCAGCCCTCTTGCTGGCTGGCTGTGCCGGTGGCCCACCCAAGCCTGGCCCAGAGAGTCTGGATCTCAATCCCGGCATGAATAATCCGGGTGCCACCAGTACGGCGGCCGATCCCCGCGATCCCTTCCAGGGGGCCAACCGGGCCATGTGGGCGGTCAACTATGATGTGCTGGAGCCCTATGTGGCACGTCCTGTGGTACATGCCTATGCCCGCTACATTCCGGTAGGGGTGAAGGATGGCATTGCCAACTTTGTTGCCAACTTTGATGAGCCAAGCAGCATGGTGAACCATCTGATCACCGGTGATTTGAAGGGGGCGGGCACCAACCTAGGGCGCTTTACCCTCAACACCACGGTCGGTCTGCTGGGTATCTTTGATGTGGCCAAACATGCCGGCCTCGAGCGTAACAAGCTGGAAATGGACACAGTGCTGGGCAGGGCCGATATCGGTAATGGTGCCTACATCATGGTGCCTGTCTACGGCCCGACTACCACCCGGGAGCTGGTTGGCGATGCGATTGACAGCTTCTACTTCCCCTATGCCCTGTTAACCTTCCCGATGAAGGTTGCACACTGGGCACTGGATGGCTTGGGCACACGTGCCAAGCTGATCGATCAGGAGCGGATCATCGACAACTCCCTCGATCCTTATGCGCTGACCAAGGACTTCTACCTGCAATATAACCAGGGCAAGGTGATGGGCAAGCAGACCGAGCTGAAAGCGTCTCAGCAAGAGCAGGCTGACGATGCCAATCTGGATGAATACATGGACGAGTTGGACCAGTAAGCGGGTCATCTCGATATGTAAAAGGCGCCTGCGGGCGCCTTATTCATTTACGCAGCCCTATCGAGATAAAAAAACGCCCCGCAGTGCGGGGCGTTTTGGCAAGCGAGGCTGATTAAACAGCCAGATTCTTGGCCACGAATTCCCAGTTAACCAGAGCCCAGAAGGTTTCCATGTACTTCGGACGCAGGTTGCGGAAGTCGATGTAGTAGGCGTGCTCCCACAGGTCAACGGTCAGCAGCGGGGTGGTACCGGCTTCAGTCAGCGGGCAGCCAGCGTTGGAGGTGTTGACGATAGCCAGAGAGCCGTCAGCTTTCTTCACCAGCCAAGTCCAGCTGGAACCGAAGTTGCCGATGGCAGATTTGGTGAAGGCATCTTTGAACTCGGCGAAGGAGCCGAATGCCTTGTTGATGGCCTCAGCCAGGGCGCCAGTCGGCTCGCCACCGCCATTCGGGGAGAGGCAGTGCCAGTAGAAGGTGTGGTTCCAGATCTGGGCGGCGTTGTTGAAGATGCCGCCGTTGGAGGTCTTGATGATCTCTTCCAGAGACTTGCCTTCAAACTCGGTACCCGGCACCAGATTGTTCAGGTTGACCACGTAGGTGTTGTGGTGCTTGCCGTGGTGATATTCCAGAGTTTCCTGGGAGATGTGCGGTTCCAGAGCGTTGATTGCATAGGGCAGAGCGGGAAGTTCGAATGCCATTTTCTACTCTCCATTGGCTGGACCGTGCGAAGGCGACGGTTGCAAGACATTGCGTACTCTTTTCTATATGTGAAAAGAGTTGTTTTTAAAATGATGGGGCTGGGTAGCCCAAAGCCAAGGGATTGTAGCAGTATCAAAGATGGCCTAACAACTCTTGATTGGCGCCATGATCGCGATCAATCCTGTGTGGGTTCTTTGCACAATTCGAGCCGGGTCACCCCTTTGTCAGTTTGTGCTCGGGCAAGATTGCAGTAGAATGGCCGCCGAAATCGCTCTAGTGAGGCACCTATGGAAACTATTGAAAAGATCAAGCAGCAGCTGGCTGACAACCCCATCATCATCTACATGAAGGGCTCCCCCAAGCTACCCAGCTGTGGCTTCTCTGCCCAGGCCTCCCAGGCTCTGATGTCCTGCGGCGAGCCGTTTGCCTACGTTGATATCCTGCAAAATCCGGATATCCGCGCCGAATTGCCAAAATTCG
Source organism: Aeromonas sp. ANP5 (assembly GCF_963870295.1). Lineage (NCBI taxonomy): Bacteria > Pseudomonadati > Pseudomonadota > Gammaproteobacteria > Aeromonadales > Aeromonadaceae > Aeromonas > Aeromonas sp. ANP5. The sequence goes on from NZ_CAWMRY010000041.1 coordinate 44,969, forward strand.
CCAACTGGCCGACCTTCCCCCAACTGTGGGTTGAAGGTGAGCTGATCGGTGGCTGTGACATCATGATCGAGATGTTCCAGGCCGGCGAGTTGCAGGCTCTGATCAAAGAGACTGCTGCCAAGTACAAGAAAGATGATGCTGCAGCCGAGTAATCGGTTCTGTGTTGTCGAGAGGGAGCCTTATAGGCTAATGCCAGTCAGTTAAGAGAATTTGAGTCCCAACCCGCGGGGTATATG
>NZ_CAWMRY010000042.1:0-42391 GCF_963870295.1 Aeromonas sp. ANP5
AAGGTTACCGACTAGGTTGTTTGCGTTGCCGCTTGCCCTGTCGATGGAGGCGCATTATAGGGAACAGATTCTTTCTGGCAACCCCTTATCTGCAATAAAATTGCAAAAAAACGCACTTTTTTAGTTATTCATATCTAGGCACAGCTTTTATACAAGCTTATCCACAGAAACCGGTTCGAGATTGCTAGAATGGCCGAAAACAAGGAGGCCAAGATGGACTTGCGACTGAGACCCTACAAGGGAAAACGCCCGCAACTGGGCAAAGGAGTATATGTAGATCCCTGCGCGACACTGGTGGGCGATATCGAGCTGGCCGACGACGCCAGCATTTGGCCCATGGTGGCGGCACGGGGGGATGTGAACCATATCCGCATCGGCGCCCGCAGCAACATTCAGGATGGCACCGTATTGCACCTGACTCGCAAGAGCGCCAGCAACCCAACCGGCTATCCGCTGCTGATCGGTGAAGATGTCACGGTGGGTCACAAGGCGATGCTTCACGGCTGCACCATCGGCAACCGGGTGCTGGTCGGCATGGGTGCCATTCTGCTTGATGGCGTCGTGGTTGAAGATGATGTGATGATCGGCGCAGGTTCACTCGTGCCACCGGGCAAGCGACTCGAGTCGGGCTTTCTATATATAGGGAATCCCGTTAAACAGGCTCGCCCGCTCAAACCGGCCGAGCTCGCCTTCCTCAAAACCTCGGCGGACAACTATGTCCTGCTCAAGGATGAGTATCTGCAAGAGACGTTATAGGAACGGCAGAGATGAAGAAGCCCGGCATGATGCCGGGCTTCGCTTCTTATATAGCTATATAACCGTGCAAAACGGCTGACCGGAGATCAGTGGGCCTGATCCCAGTTGTCACCGGTGCCCGCTTCAACCAGCAGCGGCACATGCAGTTCGGCAGCAGCCGACATCTTCTCCTTGATGATGGCGGTGTACTCCTCCAGCTTCTCTTCGCGGATCTCGAACACCAGTTCATCGTGTACCTGCATCAGCATGCGGATCGACTCATCCTCGATACCGCGGATCCAGCTGTCCACGTTGATCATGGCGCGTTTGATGATATCGGCGGCCGTGCCCTGCATCGGGGCGTTGATGGCGGCCCGTTCGGCCGCCTTGCGCAGACCGGCGTTGCGGGACTTGATATCCGGCAAATAGAGGCGACGACCAAACAGGGTCTCGACATACCCCTGGGCTTCCGCCTGCTGACGGGTGCGCTCCATATACTCCAGCACGCCCGGGTAGCGCTCGAAGTAGAGATCCATGTACTTCTGCGCTTCGGCACGACCGATCCCCAGCTGCTTGGCCAGACCGAAGGCACTCATGCCGTAGATAAGGCCGAAGTTGATCGCCTTGGCGCTGCGGCGCATGTCGGTGGTGACCGCATCGAGCGCCACGCCGAACACCTCGGCGGCAGTCGCCTTGTGGATGTCCTTGCCCTCGGCAAAGGCGGTCAGCAGCCCCTTGTCACCGGAGAGGTGCGCCATGATACGCAGCTCGATCTGGGAGTAGTCCGCCGCTACCAGCTTGTAACCGGCGCTCGGAATAAAGGCCTGACGGATCCGGCGCCCCTGCTCGTTGCGCACCGGGATGTTCTGCAGATTGGGATCAGATGATGACAAACGGCCCGTAGCCGCTACCGCCTGATGATAGGAGGTGTGTACCCGCCCGGTCTGCGGCTTGATCATCAGCGGCAACTTGTCGGTGTAGGTGGACTTGAGCTTGGCCAGACCGCGGTGCTCCATCAAGAGACGCGGTAGCTCGTAGGTCTCCGCCAGCTCGGCCAGCACCTCTTCTGCGGTGGACGGTGCCCCCTTCGGAGTCTTTTTGATGATCGGCAGGCCCAGCTTGGTGAAGAGGATCTCCCCCAGCTGCTTGGGCGAGGAGAGGTTGAACTCCTGTCCGGCCCGCTCGTGAGCCTGCTTCTCCAGCTCCGCCAACCGCAGCTCGATCTCCTGGCTCTGCTGGTGCAGCAGCTTGGGATCGATGGTGGTGCCGAGCAACTCCATCCGCGCCAGTACCGGCAGCAGGGGCAGTTCGATCTCGCTGAATACCTTGGCAAGGCCCGGCACGGCCTCCAGCTGACCCCACAGGATCTGGTGCAAGCGCAAAGTGATATCAGCATCTTCCGCCGCATAGGGAGCGGCCTGCTCCAGCTCGATCTGGTTGAAGGTGAGCTGTTTCACCCCTTTGCCCGCGATATCTTCAAAGGAGGTGGTCTCGACCCCGAGGTAACGCTTGGCCAACGAATCCATATCGTGGCGGCTGGCGGTGGAGTTGAGCACGTAGGACTCGAGCATGGTGTCGTAGGCGATACCTTGCAGGTCGATGTCATGGTTGAGCAGCACGTTGCGGTCGTACTTGAGGTTCTGCCCCACCTTAAGACGGGTCGGATCTTCCAACAGCGGCTTGAGCTTGCCCAACACCACGGCCTCGCTCAGCTGTACCGGTGCCCCCAGATAGTCGTGGCCAAACGGCACATAAGCAGCCTTGCCCGGCTCAACCGCGAAGGAGACGCCGACGATCCGCGCTTCCATATAGTCGAGACTGGTGGTTTCGGTATCGAAGGCAAACAGCGGTGCCGCTTTCAGCTGTTCCAGCCAGCCGTCAAACTCGGCTTCGTCCAGAATGCAGCGGTAGTCGGTTTCGATGGCGGCAACCGGAGCGGCGCTCTCATCGCCAGCTTCGTCCTGTCCGGCGCTCTCGCTCCCCTCTTCACCACCGGATTCCAGCTCCTTGATCAGGTTGCGCAGCTCGTATTCGCGATAGACCGCCAGCAAGGACTCCTTGTCGACCGGCTTGAGCAACAGCTCTTCCAGGCTCTGTTCCAGTTCGACGTCGGTCTTGATGGTCGCCAGTCGATAGGAGAGACGAACCTGCTCCTCCTGCTCGCGGAACTTGTCGGCGAACGCCTTGGAGCCACGGAAGCCGAGGGCAGCTACCTTGTCGAGGTTGGCGGCAATCTCATCGATGCTGCCAATCCCCTGCAGCAGAGCCAGTGCGGTCTTCTCGCCGACACCGGTCATACCGGGAATGTTGTCGACCTTGTCACCCATCAGGGCCAGATAGTCGATGATGAGCTCGGGCGGTACGCCAAACTTCTCGATCACCCCTTCCCGATCGGTCTTCACATCTTTCATGGTGTCGATCAGGGTGACATGGTCGGAGACCAGCTGCGCCATATCCTTGTCACCGGTGCTGATCAGCACCGGCAGCTGCTTCTCGGTCGCCTGGCGGGCCAGGGTGCCGATCACGTCGTCGGCTTCAACCCCTTCCACCATCAGGAAGGGGAAACCCATCGCCTTGATCATCTGGTGGATCGGGGCAACCTGGCTACGCAGATCGTCCGGCATGCTGGCACGGGTCGCCTTGTACTCGGGATAGATGTCATCGCGGAAGGTCTTGCCCTTGGCATCAAACACCACGGCCACATGACAGTCAGGATATTGCTTGCGCAGGCTGCGCATCATGTTGGCCATGACACGGACGGCGCCGCTCGGCAAACCGGTCGATGTGCGCAGATCAGCCTGCTGGGAGGCGAAGAAGGCGCGGTAAAGATAAGAGGAGCCGTCGACCAGAATAAGGGGGTTGCTAGGGGCCATGAAATCGTCCTGCCAGAGATAAACAGCCGCTAGGATGCCACAGGGCCCCCCTCACACCAAGGGGCGCAGCAACAGCACACAGCGCCTGATAAAGGGACTCAGCCTGTGGATAACTCTGTGTTCAAAAATGGGGCGCATCAGAGTGCACAGTGATAAAACTGTGCATAAGAATATAAAAAGCCATTAAAAACAATTGATTGATATCGTAAAAACCGATCGCAAGACAGTTAGAATGATCTCGATCAATGTGGAAAAAGATTTAAGGGAGTAGGTACGGCAGGATCCAAAACGAAACAATCCTAGCACAGCAAGATGACTTGACCAGCGGAGGGCGAGCGATAACCATACAAAAGTACAACAATCCATCCTGGCTCACATTTTCAACAACGAGGAGTTTGCCATGAAAAAAGTGGCCGTGATTTTGAGTGGCTGCGGTGTCTTTGACGGGGCCGAAATCCACGAGGCCGTCATCAGCCTGCTGGCGTTGGCCCGTCAGGGAGCCGCCGTCCAGTGCTTCGCCCCGAACGTGGCGCAGCTCCATGTCATCAACCACCTGACCGGTGAAGTGAGCGAGGGAGAGAGCCGCAATGTGCTGGTCGAAGCGGCCCGCATCTGTCGTGGCCAGATAAAGGATGTGGCCGAGCTGGATGCGGCCGATTACGACGCGCTGCTGGTGCCCGGCGGCTTTGGCGCGGCCAAAAACCTGTGCGACTTCGCTATCAAAGGAGCCGAGTGCCAGATCCAGCCCGATGTGCTGAAAGCGTGCCAGAGCTTTGCCAAAGCCAACAAACCGGCCGCCTATATCTGCATCGCGCCCGCCATGATCCCGCTGATCTACGGTACCGGGACGCTGGCGACCATCGGCCATGACGAAGGCACCGCCAACGCCATCGAGGCGATGGGTGGCAGCCATCTCAACTGCCCGGTCAACGAGTTCGTAGTGGATCAGGAGCGCAAGGTGATCTCCACCCCCGCCTACATGCTGGCCAGCAACATAGTCGAAGCGGCAGACGGCATCGAGAAGACAGTCAAGCAACTGCTGGAGCTGTAATCCCCGCCCTGCCAAAAACAGACGGGCCGCTCATGGAGCGGCCCGTTTTCAATTCTGCCTGAAGGCGATGAATTAGATGGTTTCGCCCATCTGATCCATCTTGCCCAGCAGGGCACGCAGACGCTCCTGCCATGCAGTGTGCTCGTTGCGCAGCTGATGGTTCTCGTCTTGCAGCTTGCTGTTCTGCTCTTTCAGCTCGTCCAGCTCCATCTTCAGCAGGGAGATGTTGTCGACGGCGGATTGTACTTTGGATTCGAGTTGCTCAAGGACTTCTAGTGACATATGCATACCTGTTTGTTCAATTGCGATGCCCCACAGAGGGCGATTCAAGCGCGTGAAGCCAGCATACCCCGAGCGCATCGGCACAAACAAGCCAGTGCGCTGTAAAATGCGCCTTCCATAGATGTATTGTCTAAATATGCGTCTATTTTTCTCGCATCCTGCGCCCGAGCCGCGACAACACACTGAACCGTGCGTAAAAGGCCTCGCCACCCGCGCATCATTTGCTCCCTCCTGACGGCGCCGCCGTTATCCATGCAAGGCGATATAAGCCCCCAGCAACAGACAGGCGACCACATACATCAGCAGGCCGTAGAGCAGGTTCCAGCGCAGAATCAGCCCGGCACTGAGGTTGTAGCGGGAGGCCAGCGCAAGATTGGATCCGGAGAGCGGACTGGTGCCGGTGGCAAGCCCCCACCCCAGCAGGAAACACATACCGAGCAGGCTGGGATCCGGAGCCAGCGGCCAGAGCAGTGGCGCCAGCCCGGAGATACTGATGAGCGGATGTACCCCGACGATGGCCACCAGCAGGATCAGCAGCAGAGTGAGGGATGCTTCGAGCCAGCCAAAGTGATTGAACAGCGGCAGGCCGTGACCGGAGCCGAAATCGATAACCGACAGTGCACTGTTGATGCCTGCCGCCAGCAAACCGGCCCCCAGAAACAGCACCAGCTGACCGCCGATGGCGGGGAAGCGCTCCACTACCTGCCGCTTGAGGGCCGCCTTGCGCCCGACCCTCGGCATAAAGAGCAGCGCCAGCAGCGGGGCCACCAGCGCGATCACCGCCAGAATGCCGAGCTGGGGCCAGATCTGCTTGATAAGCAGCACCAGCAGCGCCAGCGTGACTGGCAACCCCAGGGTCTGCAGCCGCAGCGGATAACCGGCAAAGTCGGCCACCCCGATCCGCTCAACCTGCCAGGCGGTCAGCCCCATCGCCAGCAAGGCGGCGAGGATCCCGAACGGCAGAATATGGGAGAGTTGCAAGCCCGGCGCATAGGTAAGCGCCACCGCCATGGCGACAAAGAAGGGCGACCAGAAGGCGGCGGCACAGAAGATCCGGCTCAGCACCATCACCTGACGCCGCTCCAGGGTGCCATTGCGCTCCAGCCGATCGCCGATGATGAACAACACCGAGAGGTTGATGACCGCCCCCAGCAGATTGAGGCTGGCCATGGTGCTCCACAGACCTTTACGCCCGGTCCAGGAGGTGGTGCCGGTCAAGAGACCTGAGGTGGCGAGGTTGAGGGTGCTCACCGCGGCAAACATGGTGAGCATATTGATGTTGGGCAGCAGCCAGTCACCGGCGGTAAGGGGCGCGCCCTGCCACCAGGAGAAGATGAGCAGCAGCAGGGCGGCGCCATACAGGGCCAGCGCCTGCCGCTTGGCGGCTCCCACCAGCCAGGGCCAGGTGAGCAGTGACGCCCCCCAGGCCGCAATGGCAGCAGGCCAGGGGGAGAGCCCCAGATAGAGATGCAGCAGGTTGAGCAGCCACATCCCAAGGATCAGATAACCCGACCAGCGCTTGGCCATCGACTACTCCGGCCGGGAGATCAGAGACACTGATCCATATCCAGTGAAGGCTTGTCGCACTCCGGACGGCCGACGATCTTGGCAGGTACGCCAGCGACCGTGGTATGAGGCGGCACAGGGTTGATCACCACGCTGCCCGCGCCAATTTTGGCGCCCACGCCCACTTCGATATTGCCGAGCACCTTGGCGCCCGCCCCTATCATCACCCCTTCGCGGATCTTGGGATGGCGATCGCCACTCTCCTTGCCGGTACCGCCGAGGGTCACGCTCTGCAGGATGGAGACATCATCCTCAATCACCGCCGTCTCGCCCACCACTATGCCGGTGGCGTGGTCGAACATGATCCCCTTGCCGATGCGGGCGGCCGGGTGCACATCCACCCCGAACACCACCGAGATCTGGTTTTGCAGATAAAGGGCCAGCGAGCGGCGCCCCTGACGCCACAGCCAGTTGGCGACCCGATAACCCTGCAGGGCATGGAACCCCTTGAGATAAAGCAGCGGGGTGGAGAAGAGATCGACCGCAGGATCCCGCTCCTGCACGGCGCAGATGTCGGCCGCCACTACCGTCAGCAGCTCGGGCTCGCTGCGCAGGGCCAGCTCGATCACCTCGCGCAGAGCGATGGCGGGCATGGTGGCGCTGTCGAGTTTGTTGGCCAGCTGGAAGCTGAGGGCCGAACGCAGATTCTTGTGATTGAGAATGGTGGAGTGGAAGAAGCTGGCCAGCATCGGCTCCTGGGCCGCCATGCACTCCGCTTCTTGCTGAATTTTGTGCCAGGTTTTGGCAACCAGTTCATCCATGTTGCAGCCTACTGTTGTTCTGGGTGAGGGCTCTGTTGTTCTTTTGTCAGCACCGAGATGGGGTCCATGTGGATGATGACATCCATCCGCTCGAATGCCTGGCGTACCGCCAGTTCGGCTTCATCGGCGATCTGATGGGCCTTGACCAGGGGGATCTGATCATCCAGTTCCAGATGCAACTGTACGAATCGGGTCGGCCCGGATTGACGGGTGCGCAGGTCATGTACGCCGTGTACACCTTCTACGGCACAGCAGAGCGCCATTATTCTCGCTTGTTCTTCCGCTGGCAACTGACGATCGAGCAGGGCCTGCACCGACTCGTAGCCGATGTGTCCCGCCCCCCACAACAGGAATAGCCCGATCAGGATGGCAAACAGGCCATCGGCCCAATACCACCCCTGCCCCGCCAGCACCAGCGCCAGCAAGACACCGGCATTGAGCAGCAGATCGGAACGGTAGTGCAGCATGTCCGCCTTGATGGCCACGCTGTTGGTCTTGCGAATGACAAAGCTCTGGAAGCTGACCAGCAGCAGGGTTAGCACGATGGAGCCACCGCTGACCCAGAGACCCGCTTCCAGCCGCAGGATAGGCGCCTGATTGAGCAGGGAGGAGATGCCGTGCATCACCAGCAGCAGGGCGGAGCCGGAGATAAAGGCCGACTGGATGAGGCCCGCCAGCGACTCCGCCTTGCCGTGGCCGAAACGGTGCTCGTCATCGGCGGGGGCAAGCGCATAGCGAATGGCCAGCAGGTTGATGATGGAGGCACTCACATCCATGAAGGAGTCGGTGAGCGACGCCAGCAGGGTCGACGAGTCGGTCATCAGCCAGGCGATCAGTTTGCCGATGATCAGCAAGGTAGCGGTGGTGACCGCCGCTATGCTGGCAAAGGTCACCCAACGGGAATATTGTTGATGGCTCAAAACCGGCTTTCCTCTGGCGATGAAAAACTTATTATACCCTGACCCCGGCGTCAGTTTGGCGCGAAAATCTGCGGAATAACACCAGATGAACAGAATACTCCTGGTCGACGACGATCTTGAATTGACCCAACTGCTCACCGAAATTCTGACCCTGGAGGGATTTCAGGTCACGGTCGCCGAGGATGGTGAAGAGGGGCTGCAACGGCTGGCGGAGCAGAGCTTCGATCTGGTGCTGCTGGACGTAATGATGCCCAAGCTCAACGGCTTTGCCATGCTGACCAAGCTGCGCAAGACCCACGACACCCCGGTGCTGATGCTGACCGCCCGCGGTGACAGCCAGGATCGGGTCAACGGTCTGGAAGCGGGTGCCGACGACTATCTGGCCAAGCCATTCGATGACAGGGAGCTGCTGGCCCGGGTACGCGCCATCCTGCGCCGTACCCAGAGCGCCCCGCCCCAGCGCGGCAACTCCTCCGACGAAGTGCACTTCATGGATATCGTGCTGCAACCTGGCCTGCAGCAGGCCCGCTGCGGCGAACAGCTGCTGGAGCTGACCGCCACCGAATTCGGGCTGCTGGAGTGCCTGCTGCGCAATCCCGGCCAGATCGTCAGCAAGAGCCACCTCTCCGAGCAGGTGCTGGGCAAGAAGCTGGAACCCTTCGATCGGGCCATCGACATGCATCTGAGCAACCTGCGCAAGAAGCTGCCGGACCGCACCGATGGCCAGCCCCGCTTCAAAACCGTACGGGGGCGCGGGTACCTGTGGCTAGAGCAAGAATAGAGCGCATCAACTCCCTCAACGGGATCTCGACCCACATCTTCCTCTGGTTCTGGTTCATGCTGCTGGTGATGCTGGCCGCCGTGATCAGCCTGCCGACCCTGGATCCCCGCAACCAGATCCCGCTGCCGACCCACGAAGTGGCGCGGATGCAGAACAACGTGCAGGCTCTGCTCAACGCCGCCGAGCCGGAGCAGGATTTCGATCTGGCCAAGGCGATGGACAAGATCGCCATGCTGCCGGTGGACAACGTCTACCTGCGCGACGAGAAGGGGCAGATACAGTCCACCACCCATCCGCGCAAGTTCGTGGTGCGCTTTATGGTGGATGCTGACGACCCGGCCAATCCCATGCTGGGCAACGAGGATCGCAAGGCGATCGCCGGCCCCTTCCTGATGGAGCACCACGGTCATCGCTATCACGTCTATTTCGGCCTCAATGCCGAGAACCCCTATCTGTTCCTGTTTATTCAGGTGCTGGATCACCCGATCCGCATTCTGGGCATCTCGATGTTGGTCAGCACCCCGCTCTGCCTGCTGCTCGCCTGGCGGCTGACCCGCCCCATCCTGCAGTTGCAGAAGTCGGTCTCCCAACTGGCGGCGGGCAATCTGGAGGTACAGATCCCCAACCTGGGACGGGGCGACGAGATCGGCCAGCTGGCGGACAACGTCAGCCGCATGGTGGAGACGCTCAAGAGCATGATCCAGAAGCAGAAACAGCTGCTTTCCGATATCTCCCACGAACTGCGCAGCCCCCTCACCCGGATGCAACTGGCGCAGGCGCTGATCCGCCGCAAACAGGGTGACAGCGCCGAGCTGGCGCGGATCGAATCGGAGATCGGGCGGCTGGACAAGCTGATCGGCGATCTGCTGGATCTGTCGCGAGTGCAGCAGCATGTTGAGGCCCCCATCGTGCAGCCGCTGGCCGACCTGCTGGAGCCTATCCTCGAAGATGCCATGTTCGAAGCGAATCAGAGCGGCAAGCAGCTCAGACTGCCGCCGCTGCCCGCAGAGTCGATCCAGATGTGGCCCGAGCTGCTGGCCCGGGCGGTGGAGAACCCCCTGCGCAACGCCCTCAAATATGCCCGCGAGTTCATCAAGGTGGACTGGTATCGGGAGGGGCTGGAGTGGGTGATGACCATTCGGGATGACGGCCCCGGGGTGCCTGACGAGCAGCAGGCGCTGCTGTTCCAGCCCTTCTTCCGGGTCGATGATGCCCGCAACGCCAAGACTGGCGGCACCGGGCTGGGGCTGGCCATCGCCTCGGAGGCGATCCAGCGCCACGGCGGCACCATTGCGGCCAGCAACAATCATCCCACCGGGCTGACCATCACCATCCGCTTGCCCATCGCCTGATCCTTTTCATCCGGACGGGCGCTGGGTATGCTGGCGCCCCTTCTTGGCTTTACATCTCTTTGCAGGAGCTCGTCATGCTCGATATCGTCCTCTACCAGCCGGAAATTCCGCCCAACACCGGCAATATCATCCGGCTCTGCGCCAATACCGGTTACCGGCTCCATCTGATCGAGCCGCTGGGATTTGAGTGGGATGACAAGCGGGTAAAGCGGGCGGGACTCGACTATCACGAATTTGCCGAGGTGAAGCGCTGGCCGAACTATGAGGCTTTTCTGGCCGCCGTGGCGCCCAAACGGGTGTTTGCCTGCACCACCAAGGGGCGCACCGCGCACTCGGCAGCACAATATGCCCTTGGCGACGCCCTGCTGTTTGGCCCGGAGAGTCGCGGCCTGCCCATCGAGATCATCGAGAGTCTGCCATTCGAGCAGCGGCTGCGCATCCCTATGGTGCCCCAGAGCCGCAGCATGAACCTCTCCAACGCGGTGTCTGTATTTGTCTACGAGAGCTGGCGCCAGCTCGGCTACGACGGTGCCATGTAAGCGCCACCGATGATCAGTGGCGGGCGTCGAGCAGATGCCCGCTGCGCTCCAGCCGCCAGCAAGTGACCCCCAGCGACAGACCGCGCCCCACCATCAGCGCCGCCATCGCCGCCCATAGCGCGGCCACGCCCCACGACTGACAGAGCCACCAGATCGGGAAGAAGCCGCCAAACGCGGCCAGCAACATGCTGTTGCGCATCTCCCGCGCCCGGGTCGCCCCGATGAATACGCCATCCAGCAGGAAGCACCAGACCGCCAGCAAGGGCATGGCGATCAGCCAGGGAAGCTGACGATTTGCCTCCGCCACCACGGCCGGAATGTCGGTGATATAGCCGATAAGGTGGGCACCGAAGAGGGCAAACACCAGGGTAAAACCACTGGCAATGAGGGCGGCCCAGCCCAGATTGAGCACAATGGCCTCCCGCAGTTTCTGCCGATCCCGCTGACCGATGGCTCGTCCTACCATGGCCTCCACCGCATAGGCAAAACCATCGAGTCCGTAGGAGATGAGCATCAGAAAGTTGAGCAGCACCGCATTGGCGGCCACCGCCACATCCCCCAGCCGCGCCCCTTGCAGAGTCATAAAGGCAAAACAGAGCTGTAAGCACAGGGAGCGCAGGAAGATATCGCGGTTGAGGCCGAGCAGCCGCACCATGGGCGCAAGCTGCCGCCAGCGCTGCCAGCCATCCTGCCACACCGTCGGCGCCAGTTGCCCCAGCTGACGGCGTACCAGCCAGATACCGACTGCCAGTGCGCAGTAGTCCGCCATGACCGAGGCCGCCGCCACACCCCGCACCTGCCAGCCGAGCCCCAGCACAAACAGGGCATCGAGCGCCATATTGACCAGATTGGTGAGGATCAACATCACCATGGGACTGCGGGCATCCTGCATCCCCAGCAGCCAGCCCATGATCACCAGATTGCAGAGCGCCGCCGGGGCACTCCAGATCCGTACCGCCACATATTGGCCCGCATAAAGCTGCACCTCGGGCGAGCCGCCACTCAGGGCGATCAGTCGTGGCAACAGGGGGAAGAGCAACAACAGCAGCGCCAGACCGAGAGCAATGGCCAGCCCCAGCGCCCGCAGCAGGGTATCAAGCTGGGCACGACCGTCGGCGGCGCCGTGCGCCTGCGCCGTCAGCCCGGTGGTCGACATCCGCAAAAAACCGAGCAACCAGAAGATGAGGTTGATCAGGGTCGCTCCGACCGAAACGCCCCCCAGAAACCAGGCCTGACCGAGATGACCGATCACCCAGGTGTCCACCAGCCCCAGCAAGGGGGTGGTGATATTGGAGAAAACCATGGGCAGGGCGAGCGCAAAGACGGCGCGGTGGCGAGAGGGATCTCGCCACCAGGGGGCAACAGATGAGGTCACGCTCAGTGGCCGGCCAGCTTCAGAATGCGGGCGAAGTCAGAGAGCATGGTGGCCATCTGCACCCTGGGCACCTGACCCGGCGCCACCTGCGGGCGGAACACCGCCTGCAGCTTGCCCTTGGGATTGATGAGCACGATGGAAGCGGAGTGATCGATCAGATAATCCTTCTCCCCCTGATTGGCGATGGAGTAGATCAGCCCCAGATTGCGCACGAACGGGAACAGCTTGTCGTGGGGGGCAGTGGCCGCCTTGAACTCGGGATTGAAGAAGGCGGTATAGGTCTTGAGGCGTGGAATATCGTCACGCTGGGGATCCGCCGAGATAAACACTACCTGACTGTCGGGCGCCATCTTCTTCAGCTGGTCATAGACGGAGCGCATATCTGCCAGGGTGGTGGGGCAGATATCGGGGCAGAAGGTGTAGCCGACGAACAGGAAGGTCCAGTGCCCCTTCAGGTTGGCAGGGGTGAACGGCTGGTTGTCCGCATCGGTAAAGGCGAAATCATTGATGTCCCGCCCCGCCGGATAGTAGTCGGCCTGTTCCGGCTGCTCTGGCTGCGTGGCGTAGAACACCAGGATCAGGCAGGCTGTCAGCAGCAGAAAGAGCAGGGGATAGCGGAGCTTCATCATAACAAGAGACCCTTTCAGTTCGAGGCAGATGGCCAGCAGTGACCGGACAAGAGGGGGGCATTGTACCCCAGCGAGCCGCCAAGGTGGTTCAACCTTGTGCAACGCCCTGTCAGGAGTCGACCATTTGGCATAATTAATCGCCAGTTGCGGCCATAAAAAAACCGGCCCCCTTGGGTGCCGGTTATGGATGGATTTGTTTGTCTCTTCTGCTCAGGGGCGAGCGTTACGCCCCTGCTGCAACATCTTGCCGATGGCCCGCACGCCGATGGGAATCACGGGGGCCAGCCAGCCCTCTTCCCCCCGGCGATCGCCATGACCACGTTTGAACAGCAGCACCAGACGCACCACCTTCTCTTTCGGACATCCCAGCCAGAGCGTCCAGTGCGAACCACGATGGTGCAGCCAGAGACCGTAAAACCAGGTCATCCGGCTACCTTTGACAAAACGGGTGATTGACGATTCCGCTGGCGCAGCCCCAGCCTCTGAATCCCATGGCGATCTTGATGCCATACCAGTCCTCCTTGACCGACAGGTCATGTTGCTTCGTCGGCCTGAACTGGGAACAGGCCTGTCACGACTATCTGCAACCATTACGAGTGGTCCCCTTTGCCTGACAAGGTTCGGGATCTCCCCACTCCCCCTTCATATCCCGTGAAGGTGTACTGCCCTATTCTCGTTGTTACCGGCCCTTCCGTACCGACGCATTGTGATGGTCAGAGGGAGGCGCCAAGCCCTGTCTCGGCGACAGGGCATTGATCTGAGCATATATCTGAAATGGATGATTGGTAGCCGGTCGCGCAGGACAAAAATGCCGCCGCCGATGATCTGTTTGATATGACAGGGAAAGTGCGCCAGAAACAGCACGGCCTCCCGAAGGAGGCCGTGTGGCAAACGCAGTTGGCGGGAATGATTACATCCAGTCGGCGTTGCGGATTACCCCGACAGCAAGCCCCTCGATGGTGAGCTGCTGGCAGGAGAGATCCACCTCGATGGGGGAGAGCTCTTCATTCTCCGGCAGCAGCCATACCTGACTGCCCTTGCGCTGGAAGCGCTTGACGGTGACATCCTCATCGAGACGGGCGACCACCACCTGACCGTTGCGCACCTCCTGGGTCTTGTGCACCGCCAGCAGATCGCCATCCAGAATGCCGATGTTCTTCATGCTCATCCCCTGCACCCGCAGCAGAAAATCTGCCCGCGGGTGGAACAGGGCGGGATCCACCTGATAGTGGCTCTCGATATGCTCCTGAGCCAGGATGGGTTCACCGGCAGCCACCTTGCCGATGAGCGGCAGACCGCTCTCTTCCAGCACCTCTTCCTCTTCGAGCAACAGGCGAATGCCGCGGGACGTGCCCGGCATGATCTCGATGACCCCTTTTTTGGCCAGGGCCTTCAGATGTTCTTCGGCCGCATTGGCCGACTTGAAACCAAGCTTCTGGGCAATCTCGGCACGAGTCGGCGGCATACCGGTCTCGCTCATGTTCACCTTGATCAGCTCCAGCACTTCGGCCTGGCGGGGGGTAAGGGGTTTCATAGAATTGGCACCTGTCTTTTTATACAGCACACTGGCAGTATATACAGTGCAGTGGCCAAGGCAAGGCGCAGCTGACATTTGTCGCGACCAACCCCTCATTTACTGCTGTTTTGATCCTGCGCAGCCGACTCATCGTACCTCTCGGCGACAAGGGGCTGTCGATTTGCTATGCTCACGCCGCATTTTTTTGGAGAGCAGACGCACATGTCCCTAGGACAGAAGATTTCCAGAGCCATCTTGCAATGGCCGGTCAGCGGCTTGGTCAATCACAAGAGCCTGCCGGAAAATCCCATCACAGAACTCAACCTGGATCCGGCCAGACCCATCGTCTATGCCCTGAAAACCAGTTCGATCACCGACCTGATGACCCTGCAGCAGTGCTGCGAGGATCTCGGTCTGCCCGGTCCCTTCACGCCGCTGGAACTGAATGGCCAGCTGCTGCCGCGCTATGTCTGTCTGGATCGTCCGCCTCCCCTGTTTGGCAAACGCAGCAAACCGCTCCCCTTCCTGCAGGAGTTCCACCAGCTGCTGGATCTGCACAAGCAGGATCCCGAGCTGGATATCCAGGTGGTGCCCGTCACCCTGTTCTGGGGCCGCGCTCCGGGTCGGGAAGGGGAAGAAGCCTCCGGCCTCAACATCATCAGCAGCCTGGCGCCGAACCGGCTGAAGAAGGCGCTCATCGTGATCCTCAAGGGTCGCGAGAATCTGGTGCGCTTCTCGCCGCCGCTCTCCCTGCGCTACATGGCCGACAAGCACGGCACCGACGAGGCCATCGCCCACAAGCTGGCACGAGTGGCCCGTACCCACTTCAGCCGCCAGCAGCTGGCCGCCACCGGCCCGAAACTGCCGAACCGCAACCTGCTGTTCAAGCAGTTGCTCGACTCCGCGGTGATCCAGCAGGCGATTGAAGAGGAAGCCCAGCGCGAAGGGATCAGCCTCGAGAAGGCGCAAAAGCGTGCCCATGGCTACATGGACGAGATCGCCTCCAACTTCTCCTACCGGCTGATCCGCCTGGGCGAGAGCTTCCTCGGCTGGCTGTGGAACAAGCTCTACCGCGGTTTGTCGGTCAATGGCGCCGAGAAGGTACGCCAGCTGGCGCAGGAAGGGCACGAGATCGTCTACGTTCCCTGCCACCGCAGCCACATGGACTACCTGCTGCTCTCCTACGTCATCTACCACCAGGGGATGGTGCCGCCCCATATCGCGGCAGGCATCAACCTCAACTTCTGGCCGGCGGGCCCGATTTTCCGCCACGGCGGCGCCTTCTTCATTCGCCGCACCTTCAAGGGCAACCCGCTCTACAGCACGGTATTCCGGGAATACCTCAACCTGCTGTTTGCCAAGGGTTACTCGGTGGAGTTCTTCACCGAAGGCGGTCGCTCCCGTACCGGCCGTCTGCTACCGCCCAAGACCGGCATGCTGGCGATGACCCTGCAGGCAATGATGCGCGGGCTGGACAGGCCGGTCACTCTGGTGCCGGTCTATCTGGGCTACGAGCACGTGATGGAGGTGAACACCTACCACAACGAGCTCAAGGGGAGTCGCAAGGAGAAAGAGAGCTTCCTGCAGGTGCTCGGCATCCTGCGCAAGCTGCGCAACTACGGCCGTGGCTTCGTCAACTTCGGCGAACCGCTGACCCTCAACAGCTACCTGAGCGAACATATCCCCGACTGGAAAAAGCACATCGGGGAAGAGGAGCGTCCGGAGTGGATGGCGGGCACCGTCAACAATCTGGCCGAACTGCTGATGACCCGCATCAACGGCGCTGCCGCGGTCAACGGCCTGACCCTGAGTGCGCTGGCGCTGCTGGCCGCCGAGCGCCACGCCCTGACCCGCGACGAATTGCAGGCCCAGCTCAACACCTATCTGGATCTGCTCAAAGCGGTGCCTTACAGCCCGCAGAGCACCATTCCGGATGAGGATGCCAAGACCCTGCTGGATCAGGCGATGGAGCTCAACAAGTTCGAGGTGAGCGAGGACAAGCTGGGTCAGATCATCAGTCTCGACCGCTATCAGGCGATCCTGCTGACCTACTACCGCAACAACATCCTCCACCTGTTTGCCATGCCTTCTCTGGTGGCGGCACTAATCGAACGCTGCGAGGGGATCTCCCGCAGCGAGATCATGGCTCGTTGCATCGACATCTATCCGCTGCTCAAGACCGAGCTGTTCCTGCGTTATGAAGAGGAGGAGCTACCGGCGCTGGTTGACAGCCTGCTCGACGCGCTGCAGACCCAGCAACTGATCGAGACCCGCGATGACGGCTACTGGGTCAATCCGGCCAACCAGATGCGCCTGCTGCTGCTGGCGGAGAGTATTCAGGAGACCCTGCAACGCTACGCCATCGTGCTGACCCGGGTGCTGGCCCAGCCTCATATCGAGGCGGAGCAGCTGGAGGCGGACGGCCTGATGATGGCAGAGCGCCTCGGCACCCTGCACGGCATCAACGCCCCCGAGTTCTTCGACCAGAAGCTGTTCAGCACCCTGATCCACACCTTGCGCAAAGAGGGTTACCTCTCCCCAGAGTGCAAGCCGGACCTCGGCCGCTTCCAGGCGCTGGCCGACAATATAGTGCCGCTGCTGAGCAACAAGATCCGCCGCACCATTCAGGCAGGCAATCAGCTCTGATCTGCAACGCAAACAAAGAAGGCCGCATGATGCGGCCTTCTTTTTTATCGGAGTCTGCGCGGGAACATGTCACGCCAGCAGGTAGTCGAGCACCAGACCGGCAAACACCAGCGCCCCCACATAGTTGTTGTTGAGAAACGCCTGGAAGCAGGCTTCCCGCTGCCGCTCGCGAATAAGCCGCTGCTGATAGACAAACAGCACCGCCGCCCCCAGCAATCCCCAGTAATACCAACCCCCCAGCGTCATCAGTTGCCCGACCGCCAGCAACAGCAGCAGCGTCGAGAGTTGCAGTGCGCCGATGATACGCTTGTCGTAACGACCAAACAGGATGGCGCTGGATTTGAGGCCGATCTTGAGGTCGTCATCCCTATCCACCATGGCGTACTGGGTGTCGTAAGCCACCGTCCAGAGCAGATTGGCGAAGAAGAGCAACCAGGCCACCAGCGGCAGGGCATCCGCCTGCGCCGCATAGGCCATCGGGATCGACCAGGAGAAGGCCATCCCGAGCACCAGCTGGGGGTTCGAGATAAAGCGCTTCATGAAGGGGTAACTCACCGCCAGCAGCAGGGCGACAAACGACAGGCCGATGGTGAGCGGATTCATGGTCAGCACCAGACCAAACGAGATAAGTGCCAGCACGAAGAAGAGCGCCAGCACCTCCCACGGCTTGACTCTACCCGTGGGCAAGGGGCGACCAGCGGTGCGTTTGACATGGCCGTCGAAGTTGCGATCCGCATAGTCGTTGATCACGCACCCTGCCGAGCGCATCAGAAAGACCCCGACCACAAACACGGTCAGCACCCAGAGATTGGGCAGGCCACCAGCGGCCAGCCAGAGCGCCCACAGGGTTGGCCACAGCAGCAGCAGAGTGCCTATGGGTTTGTCGACGCGGGCCAACTGCATGTAGGCAAGTCCCCGCTCCTTGGTTAACAGATTCACTCCAGCTCCTTGTCACAGACGAGAGAGGGCAGAAACAGCTCGTGCACCAGCAGTGGCCACTGCCCCAGAAACAGACGGGAACGACGCCCCCAGACAGTGGCGGCCGGGCAACGGGGATTGGCGGCAATATCGAAACGGGCCAGCTGCAGATGATCGCGGCGGGCTGGCTCATGGCCAAATACCCGCTCACCCAGCGGCTGATCGCCAAGCTCGGCAATGCCGCTCCCTTGCAGTGCGTCATCGGCAAACAGGGTCCAGCCCAGCACGGCGGGTCCACGATCCCCGTGCAGGATCACCTCACGGCAGGTACCGGCCGGCGAGGCCGAATCCACCAGCCACTGCTCATCGGCAGTAAGGGCGACCGGATGATTGCCCAGCCACTCCACCGAAAAGTGGCGATTGTGCTGACGCAGCCGCCGGGTCATGGAGCCGGGCTCCAGCAGCCAGGGGCGCAAGCTGGCGGGCAATTCGCAACATTCGGGGGCCAGCCACCCGCTTAACGGCGTGAGGGGAACAGTCAACTCGGACTTCACAGCTTCACCATCCAGAGATTTCCGTGTTCAGGTTAAAATCCGGTTTATTATCCGTAAATCAATAGCGAAATGTAAGAACATCCGTGCTTGACGGCCCCGATAGCAACATCAAAAATGGGTTATCTCTTGCTGATGAGCCATCTATATGAAGATCTTCAAAATTCTGCTGGTGTTGTTACTGAGCTGTGGCGCCCTGCAGCAGCAAGCTCTGGCTGAAGATGAGCCGCCCGCCGAGGGCGCAGAGGGGGCTGCCAAGCCTGGTTTCTCCTACCACGCGCTCGATCCCGACATCATCACCAACTACCTGAGTGATAGCAAAACCCTCGGTTATATCCGGGTCACGGTAGAGCTGATGGCGGAAAACGAGGCAGATCTCAAGCTGCTGGAGCAGCATGACCCGCTGATCCGCGATGCCATCATCCGTCTGATTGGCAGCAAAAATGCCGATCAAGTGAAGTCCCTGACCAACCGAGAAGAGCTACGCAAGGAGTGCGAGACAACCGTCAACGAACTGCTGGTGAAAGAGACCGGCAAGAAAGCGGTGCGCGAGCTTATCTTCACCAAGTTCCTCTACCAGTAATCTCTCCCGAAACAATCGCTTATTGACATATCGGCCAATAAGCGAGCTTTGTCGGTTTATTCGAAATGAAAATCGATTACAATACGGCCGTCAAGTCGTAGAGGTAGTCGTTATGGGCAGCAAAACCCTGTGTGAATGGCGCCGTCACGAGATCCCCACCGATCTCAAGGCGTTGCGCAAGATAGTCCGCAAACCCAAGTTTGTCTGCAGCAAGTGTGCCCGCAGTGCCAATGACAAGGGTTACCTCTGCCAACCGCTGCGTTTGAAAGAGGAGTAACGCCCCTCCCTGTCAGGGTGTTATTGATCGATCCACCCCTGACGCCCCTGTTCGAACAGTCTGCGCGCCTGGGTATCATTCGGGCAAACGCCGCGATACTCCTCGCCTGAGCGGCCAGCCAGATAGAGGTGCTCGGGGCGGCAATACCATGCCAATCCCTTCTGATGTCCCTGCTTCCACAGTTCGGCATCTACCTTCTTGCCACACTGACCCTGATGGAACTCGACCCGCTCGGTGGTGAAGCCCAGCTTGCCATCCGCCTCCCCCACCTCACTCCACACCTTCTCGCAGGGATCATCGTTGGAAACACAGCCACCCAGCAGAGCAGCCAACAATATGATGGTGAGTCGCATAGTCATCCTTGAGCGTCATTTTGGCAGTTCATTCTACCCAGCGGCCTGCCCCTGACCAAGGACGAACGCTCAGCCATGTGAGCGCGGCAAAAAAATCAGGCGGGCCCAAAGCCCGCCTGTTCGTTCAATGCCGTGGTTCACTGGTCATCGAAAGTGTCATCATCCTGCCAGCTTTCATCTTCCCACTGATCCAGCTCTTCTTCCCAGGAATCCGGCTCCCAATCATCATCAGAGGAGTCGTAATCCGGCTTGTGTCCACCCATCTTCACTCTCCTTGGATAGTTCACCCGCACTCCAATTTTATCCGGAATTGTCGGGCTCGCCAGTCAGAGAGAGTTCAAAGTTTGACCAGAGTGCGACCTGCGATCTGGCCTTGCGTGATGGCCTCGGCGGCCTCCACTACCTGCTCCAGCCCAATCTCGGTAACCGCCTGCTCAAAGAAGCTGGCAGGAAGGTCCCGTGCCAGTCGCTGCCACGCCAGTTGACGACGTTCAAACGGGCACATCACCGAATCGACTCCCTGCAACCGCACATTACGCAGGATGAAGGGCATCACACTGGTCGGCAGATCGAAACCGCCCGCCAGCCCGCAGGCCGCCACGGCGCCGCCATAGTTGATCTGGGCCAGCAACTTGGCCAGCACCTGACTGCCGACGGTATCGATGGCAGCGGCCCACAGCTGCTTCTCCAGCGGTTTGGCTGGCACCAGCAGCTCGCTGCGCGGCACGATGCGGCTGGCACCCAACGCAGTGAGCATGGCGCCCTGCTCTTCCGGACGACCGGTCAGCGCAGCCACCTGATAGCCAAGGGCTGCCAGCAGGGCAACTGAGGTGGAGCCCACACCGCCTGCCGCACCGGTGACCAGCACCTCGCCGCTATCTGGTGTAATGCCCGCCTCTTCCAGCGCCAGCACGCAGAGCATGGCGGTGAGACCAGCGGTACCGATGCACATGGCCTGCCGTTCATCCAGCCCGGCGGGCAACGGCACCAGCCAGTCCCCCTTGACCCGCGCCTGTTCGGCCATGCCGCCCCAGTGCCCTTCGCCCACGCCCCAACCGGTCAGCACCACCTTGTCGCCGGGCTGATAGCGGCTGTCGGCAGATTCGAGCACGGTACCGGCGAAGTCGATGCCGGGCACCAGCGGCCACTGACGCACTATCTTGCCCTTGCCGGTGATGGCCAGCCCGTCCTTGTAGTTGATGGAGCTGTAAGCGACCGCTACCCGCACTTCACCTTCCGGCAACTGGCTCTCGGCCAGCCGGGTCAGAGTCGGAACAGTCTTGCCGTCTTGGTTTTCCAGTAACAGAGCCTTGAACATGGTTGCCTCTTTGATGACGTGTGAAACGGGGATCAGCTGCTTTGACGCTTTTGCAGTTGAAAATCGAGAGCCAGAGCAGTGCTCATCATGGGTTCAGTCGTTCTCCAGCGCAGTGAGGCAGTGCGAGAGAGTACGCGCCAGCGCTCCCTGATTGCGCAGCACCACGGCGCGGGCCTGCTCGCCCATCTCGCGGCGGGTGCTCTCGTCGGCAAACAGCTGGCTCACCTGCTCGCCCAGCTCGGCGGCATCGGCCACGATGGCGGCGCCCCCCTGAGCCACCAGCTGGCGGGTAATGTCGCTGAAGTTGAAGTAGGCGGGGCCGGTCAGGCAGGGCTTGCCGAGGGCTGCCGGCTCCAGCAGGTTGTGACCGCCGATCTTCACCAGACTGCCGCCGACGAAGGCCACATCGGCCGCCGCCAGCATCAGCGGCAGCTCGCCCATGGTATCGCCGAGATAGACCTTATCCTCCGCACGCACCGCGGCACCATCAGTGCGCCGCACGCAGCCATAAGGGGCACACAGCTCGGCTACCCGATCAAACCGCTCAGGGTGACGCGGCACCAGAATGAGCAGCGCGTCGGGATGGCGTTTGAGCAGCAGATCGAAGGCGGTCAGCACCTGCTCGTCCTCACCCTGATGGGTGCTGGCGGCGATCCAGACCGGCCGATCCGCCCCCAGTTGCTGGCGCAGGGCGCGCCCTTTTGCCTGCACCTCGTCACCAAACTGGATATCGAACTTGATGGAGCCGGTCACCGCCAGCCGCGAACGCTCGATACCGAGGCGGGCGAAGCGGTCGGCGTCATCCTGATGCTGGCAGAGCAGATGGGTCAGCGGCCGGCTCAGGGCATCGAAGGCGCCGTGGAAGCGGGCATAACGCTGGCAGGAACGCTCGGAAAGACGGGCGTTGATGATGGTCACCGGCAGGTGGCGCGCCTCACAGGCGGCCAGCCAATTCGGCCACAGCTCGGTCTCCATCACCCAGAGCGCGCGCGGCTTGAAGGTGTCGAGAAAGGCGGCAATGGCCCAGGGGTAGTCGAGCGGCGCGTAGCGATGGATCACCAGATCCCCCAGCCTGGCAGCCTGATCGGCACCGGTGCGGGTGGTAGTGGTGAGCAGGATCGGCAGATCGGGCCGCTCCGCCTTGAGGGCACGAATGAGCGGCGTAATGGCCAGCGTCTCCCCCACGCTCACTGCATGGATCCAGAGCGGCGCCTCCTGCCCGGTGGCAGGCAACCGCCCGAGATGCTCGGCCCAGCGCTTGCCAAAGCCGGGCTTGCCTTTCTTCGGCTTGTAGAGGGCCAGCAGCGCCAGCGGCAATCCCAGATGGATCAGCAGGTTGTAGAGCAGACGGTAGGGCATCTTACTGACTCTGCTCCAGCTTCTTGCAGGCATCGACCACCTGCTCCGGCGCCAGGTCGATCAAACACTTGAGATGGCCGAACTTGCAGGTGCGCTTGAAGCAGGGGCGACACTCGATGTCGGTGTGAACGATCTCGACCCGATCCGCCAGCGGCGGGGTGTAGAGCGGCGAAGTGGAGCCATAGACACCCACCAGCGGCCGGTTGAGGGCGGCGGCGATGTGCATCAGGCCGGAGTCGTTGGAGATGACCCGGCTGGCCAGCGCCATCAGATCGATCGCCTCGTGCAGGCTGGTCTTGCCCGCCAGCACGTGGCAGTTGGGGCGAGTCAGCAGGTTGACCCGATCCCGGATGGTATTGGCGACCGGCACATCCTTGTTGGAGCCGAAGATCCACACCTGCCACCCCTCGTCCAGATGCTGCTGGGCCACCACGGCGTAGTGCCCTTCAGGCCAGCGCTTGGCCGGGCCGAACTCGGCGCCGGGACAGAGCACCAGCACCGGGCGGGCGCGATCAAGCCCCAGCCGCTCCAGCGCCTTGCTCTGGTTGATCAGATCGACGTGGAGCGCCGGATGCGGAATGGTCGGAATATCGGCCCGGCTCTTCATCTGCGCCTTGGGATAGGCGAGCGCCAGATAGCCCTCCACCATCAGCGGGAAGGCAGACTTGTTGCTGCGCAGGTCGTTAAGCAGACCGTAGCGGCTCTCCCCCTTCCAGCCGGTACGGACCGGAATGCGGGCAAACCAGGGGATCAGCGCCGATTTCATGGAGTTGGGCTGGACGATGGCCTGATCGTACTTCTCGGCCGCCAGCTGCTTGCCGAGGCGACGGCGCGCCACCAGCTTGAAGTCACCGTGGCCAAGGGGCATTGTGATCGCCTTGTCCACCTCCGGCATCCGCTCCAGCAGGGCGCAGCACCAGGCGGGGGCCATCACGTGCAGTTCGCACTCCGGATGATTGGCCTTGATCGCCTTGTAGAGGCTCTGGGACATCACCATATCGCCGACCCAGGAGGGGCCGATCACCAATATTTTCATCACGCGTCTTCTCTCGGGTCTGGCCCGGCGGTTAATCATCACTGGGCGAGATTATGCCCCAAGAATGGCTGGATAAATAACAGAAGATCCTTGGCAAACGCTGCCGTCACCCCATTTTTCCAGCAGTGCCCCGCTTCCAACCGGACGAGACGAGACAGGCAAACAGCTGATAGAAACGGGCAATGGCGGCTCTCTCTTTGACCCGTTTTTCCGTTAGAATGGCCCATCAATACGCATTCGACCCGCCAGCCGGGCAATAACCGTGAGCCCACATTCGTGAAAAAACCGACTCTGGCTGCCGTTCTGATCGTCAAGAATGAAGCCGACAACCTGCGCAAGTGCCTCGCCTCCCTCGACGGACTGGTGGACGAGATCGTCATTCTGGACTCCGGCAGTCAGGACGAGACCCCGGCCATCGCCGCCGAATTTGGGGCCCGTTTCTTCGTCAACGCCAAGTGGCCCGGCTTTGGCAAACAGCGCCGGCTGGCCCAGTCTCATGTACAGTCCGACTGGGTGTTGTGGCTGGATGCCGACGAGCGGCTCACCCCCGAGCTGAAAACCGCCATCGCCAACGTGATGGCCAATCCGGCCAGCGACACCATCTACTCGCTGCCGCGCCTCTCCTGGGTCTTTGGCCGCTTTATCCGCCACAGCGGCTGGTATCCGGATCGGGTGCTGCGCCTCTATCCCAAGGCACTCACCAGCTACAACGAGGCGCTGGTGCACGAAAAGGTAGAAGTGCGGGCCAACATGAAGATCGTCAATATTCATGGTGACCTGCTCCACTTCACCTATCGGGATCTGGAGCACTATCTGGTTAAATCTGCCGGTTATGCCCGCGCCTGGGCCGATCAGCGCACCGCTCGCGGCAAGAAGGGCTCTCTCAGTCAGGGGCTGATCCATGCTGTTGGCTGCTTCCTCAAGATGTACCTGCTCAAAGCGGGTTTCCTCGATGGCAAGCAGGGGCTGCTGCTGGCGATCCTCTCCGCCCACTCCACCTTCGTCAAATACGCCGACCTCTGGGTGCGCCAGCAGCCGCAGCAGCCGGAATAACCGTCATACGAAACAGGGCCTCACGGGGCCCTGTTTGCATTGCTGCATACGTTATTTGCGCCAGAAAGGCGCCGCCCAGCGGGCCATCACCGGCACCATGGTCTTGGGATCGAGCTGGCTCATATCCTCAGGATGGTCGCTATCCTCCGGCGGGCTGAAGGCGAGGTGACGCCCTTCGCTGTTGAGGGGCTTCCAGCGCAGCGGAGTAGCGGAGCGGCGCATCGGGAAGAAGCCAATGGTCGGCACATCGAGCGCACCGGCGATATGGAGCGGGCCGGTACTGCCAGCGATAAACAGGGCGGCGTTGGCCAGCACCTGACAGAACATCGGCAGACCATCGCTGGAGCGGTAGATCCAGCCGTTGCCACCGTGGGCCAGCAACTCGGCCGCCAGCTGTTCGGCCATCTTCTCCTCGCCCGGGCCGGCGGTCAGCACACACTGCAGTTCGGGGCAGGCTTGGTTTAGCTTGATAATGATGCGGGCATACTGCTCGATGGAGAGGTTGTTGGCAGACCCACCGCTACCGGCATGTACCATCAGCCAGGGGCGGCTGGTATCGAGCTTGAGCTTGAGCGCCAGCTGCTCGCGCACCTGTAGCAGAGTCTCCTCATCGAACCGCAGGAAGGGAGTTTTGGGCTCCACCACGGCCACCTGCTGATCGGCCAGAAAGCGGCGGATCAGCTCCAGGTTGTACTCGGACTCCGGCTTTTGGGAGCGGGAGCGGCGCTGTACCAGTCGCTGGTTGTAGAGCACCTGCGCCAGCTTGGTCGCCGGGGCCAGCCGGTAAGGGATGTGTGCCTTCCACACCAGCATGGCGTTGCGGGAGTTGGAGAAGAGGCATATGGACGCGTCGAACGCCGCCGCCTTGATCCGCGCCAGCAGCGCTCGCTGTTGCTCCTTGTCGGCACGCACGCCCGGATCGATGATCACCTCGTCAATCCAGGGGCAGAGCCGGGCCAGCGGCGCCGTGTAGGCCGGAACCAGGGCAGTCACATGACACTCCATGGAGCCTTTGAGCATGGCGAAGCTCGGCCACGCCAGCATGAAGTCACCAATCTTGTCATTGCGAACGACCAGAATACGTTTCATAAAAAATCCCTTTGCTCCCTGTCACCAATGCAAGGAGGCTTGATGCGCGATGGCGTATTCTTGCCTGATGCACTGCTATTCTCAAGCGACGACCTTATAATGCGACCAAATTTCCAGGTTGCAGGACCGCAAAGATGACTACCAGGGTAATTTATCCCGGGACTTTTGATCCCGTTACCAATGGCCACGCCGATCTGATCGGCCGCGCCGCCAAGCTGTTTGACGAGGTGCTGGTCGGGGTCGCCAACAGCCCGAGCAAGCGCCCGCTGTTCGATCTGGCAGAACGTGTCCAGCTTGTCCAGCAAGTGACCAGCACGCTTCCCAACGTCAAGGTGGTGGGCTTCTCCGGCCTGCTGGTCGATTTCGCCAAAGAGCATCAGGCCAACGTGCTTATCCGCGGCCTGCGCGCCGTCTCCGACTTCGAGTACGAGTTCCAGCTGGCCAACATGAACCGCCGCCTGATGCCTGAGCTGGAAAGCGTCTTCCTCACCCCGGCGGAGGAGAACTCCTTTATCTCCTCCACTCTGGTGAAAGAGGTGGCGCTGCACGGTGGCGACATTCGTCAGTTTGTCGATCCCGTGGTGGCCCAGGCCATCGCAGCCAAACAGAAAGGGTGATCCCCTTCCATACTCGCCATTCCCAACGGCAACTACGAACAAGGGCTACCTACGGGTAGCCCTTGTTGTATCTGTCTCGTTATAGAGAGGTCAGCCTGCTTGCCGGTTACTGACGGGCAAACCGCTCATTCATCTCCTGCACCAGCAGATCGAGCCACTCGTAGCGGCGCCGATACATGGCCCGCTTCTTGGAGGCGATCTCCTCCAGCGGCTTGCGCGGCTGGGCTTGCAGAGCGACGAAGTTGGCATCCACATCCCGGGCGTCGAACTCCTGCCACAGCTCGTCATAATCGGCCTGCAAATTGGCTTTCTGCTTGCTGCTGTAGCGCTTGGCCTGAAACACGTGGGCCCGCTTGCGCACCGCCAGCACCTCTGCCGCCCCCATGGCCTGCGCCAGTTGCAACACCAGCTGCACCAGCAGGGATTTGGGCCGCAGGCCGTGCCCCTCTTTGGTCAGCTCGCGCACCCGATCCTGGGCATTGTCGACCGCAGGCTCCGGCCCCTGCATGGAGCCGATCATCAGAATCAAACGATCCACGCTACCCGCCAGCGAAAAGGCGCAGCTGTAGAGGCGCTGCCCCTCGCCGTTGACGATGGAGAGCGCCAGCTCGGCCTCGCGGCGGAAGGTGCCATCGTGGCGCATCAGAATGCGGCAGCCGCTCTGGGGATAGTGCCCAAGTTCGAGCCCCTCGCCCAGATAGAGGGGGTCGATCAGCTGCGGGTAGCACTCCAGCAGCAAACGGTAGTGATTTTCCAGCATCTCGGCCCGCTCACGGGCGCTGGCACAGGCGAAGCGATAGGGGCGCATCGGCTTGTCGAGCAGCTCGGGATAGACCGCTGGCAGCGCCTTGAGCGAGTCGCACTGAAACAGGCTGAAGACCCGGCTCAGCGACTTGCGATAGAGCAGGCTGCGCAGCACGAACTTGCCGCGATTGAAGGTTTTCCGGTCACATCCCTCGGGGTAGAGGAAGCGGGCCATGGATTTTGCGCAATAGCGCTCCTGCCGGGATAAATATTCCCAGTCTATTGATTTAACTGTCATTTTTATATTCTCAAACCGCCTGAACGGTCGGGATACTAGTGACAGCTGTGCAAATCTTCAACAGAGTGGAAATACGCTGTTACAACTTCCCCCGGATCGGGGCAAAAAGTGCGCTCAGCGCTGGCAATGACTGCAAAAAACCGTGGTGCGCTGGCCCATTCTTGTCTCGGTCAGCAGGGTGTGACAGTGGAAACAGGGCTGACCGCCACGGCCATAAACCTGCAACTGCTGCACGAAATAGCCCGGCTTGCCATCGGCACTGGTGAAATCCTTCAGAGTAGTGCCGCCCTGGCGAATTGCCTCGGCCAACACCCGCTTGATCTCGGCCACCAGGGTTCCCAGCCGCTCGGCGCTGATATTGCCCACCGCCCGTTTGGGGTGAATGCCGGCGGCATAGAGCGCCTCGTTTGCGTAGATGTTGCCCACCCCGACCACCACCTGATTGTCCATCAGGAACTGTTTGATGGCGGTGCTGCGTCCCTTGGCGCGCTCACGCAGGTAATCAGCACTGAAGGCATCGGTGAGCGGCTCGGGCCCCAGCTTGGCGAGCAGCGCATGGGCTTCGGCCGGTTCCCGGGTCCAAAGCAGGGCGCCAAAGCGGCGCGGATCGTTGAGCCGCAGCAGCTTGCCATTCTCCAGCTCGATATCCACGTGGTCGTGCTTCTCGGCTGGCGTGCCGATATCCAGCACCCGCAGGCTGCCGGACATCCCCAGATGAAGGATGGCGGTGCCGAAATCGGTCTCCAGCAGCAGGTATTTGGCACGGCGATGCACCCGATGGATGGTGAGGTCCTCCAGCTCCTGAATCTCACCGGGGATCGGCCAGCGCAGGCGGCCATCCCGCACCACCACGCGTGTCACCTTGATACCGGTGAGCCAGGGGGAGATCCCCTGACGACTGACTTCAACTTCTGGCAATTCGGGCATGGGCACCTCGCAAGGAAAAGAAACTCAGGGAGCAGGACGCAGCAGATCGCGATACTGCTCGGCAGTGAGGGCGAGCCAGAGACCGGAGGGCAGCTGAGCGCCATATTGGCCGCTGTTCTGATAGAGGCCGATCTCGATCGGATCGTTCTGGCCGGCAATCCACACCTTGATGGTCACCGGGGTACCGCGCACCACCTCGCCGGAGGGCAGCAACCAGCCTTGCCAGCGTGCCAGACGGGCATCCAGCTGAGCCGTGTCGAGCCCCAGATCCGGCACGCTGCGCCAGCCCTGACCAATCCGCTCAATCTGCCAGCTCGGCCCCTGCCAGGTGAGCACCACGGCCGCATCCGGCAGCAAGGGGCGAGCGCGCTTGGCGCTGTTCTCCTGCTGGGCAGTCTCCATACGATGCAACAGGGTGATCACGATCAGCACCACCACAATGATCACGTTATTCCAGCCTTTGCGGCTCAATTTGAACATGGCAAGCCTCCCTTTGAACCGGCAGTGTACTGAATTCGGCGCATAAAAAAACCCGGCACGAAGCCGGGTTTTTGGGAATGCAGCATCAAGTAATTACTTGATTTTGCCTTCCTTGTAGATCACATGCTGACGAACAACGGGATCAAACTTTTTGATCTCCATTTTTTCGGGCATGGTGCGCTTGTTTTTGGTAGTGGTATAGAAGTGACCAGTACCGGCGCTGGAGTTCAGGCGAATTTTCTCGCGAATACCTTTAGCCATGATCTAATTCCTTATACCTTAACACCGCTGGCGCGCAGTTCAGCCAGAACCACTTCAACGCCACGCTTGTCGATGATACGCATGCCTTTTGCGGATACGCGCAGGCTTACGAAGCGTTTTTCACTCTCAACCCAGAAACGGTGAGTGTGCAGGTTCGGCAGGAAACGACGCTTGGTGGCGTTGTTAGCGTGCGAACGGTTGTTACCAACTGCCGGGCGCTTGCCGGTTACTTGGCATACTCTAGACATGTCAGTCTCTCCAAATCTTACTTCATTGCTCGAGCAAATATCTGCCCCGCTGGCCTTCGATTGCGGGGCAAACAGAAGGCGGCATTTTATACAGCATCCGTGATCAAAGATCAACTAATACGGTGCCAGAGCACAGTTATAGCCAACCGCGCTCGGCAAAAGAAACCGTGATGCCATCACCGATCACCAAGTGATCCAGCACTCTGATATCGATCAGGGCCAAAGCGGCCGTGATCCGATCCGTGATCTGGCGGTCGGCCCTACTGGGCTCGGCGACGCCGGACGGGTGATTATGCGCCAGAATCACCGCGGCTGCATTATGTTTGAGCGCGATCTGCACGATTTCTCTTGGCCAGACGCTCGCCGAGTCGATGGTGCCGAAAAAAAGCTCAACAAATTGAATGACTCTGTGCTGATTGTCGAGCAACAGCAGGGCAAACACCTCACGCGGCCGATCCCGCAGCTGGGCCTGCAGATAGTCGCGGGTCAGCTGGGGCGAGGTGAGGGCATCACCCCGTTGCAGCTGCTCGGCCAGATGGCGTCTGGCCATCTCCAGCACCGCCTGCAACTGGGCATATTTGGCCGGACCAAGGCCGTGCGCCTCGCAGAATGCCCGTTGATCCGCCCCCAGCAAGCTGCGCAAAGAGCCGAATTGATTCAACAGGTTGCGTGAAAGATCCACTGCACTCAGGCCATTGACGCCAGTGCGCAGAAAGATGGCGAGCAGCTCGGCATCGGAGAGCGCCGCAGGCCCCTGACGCAGCAACTTCTCTCTGGGGCGTTCATCTTCCGGCCACTCTTTGATGCTCATTTGTCTCTCCCTCATCCCTGTTGAGAAAAAACATAGCAAAAAATTGCGCGCGCCCGACCACACCCCTTGATGCCAACCCCTGTCGTCATCCATTGCCTGTGGTATCTTAGCCGACCAGTCAGAATGAGCCGGATAGAGAAACAGCAGATGAGATTGGCCAATAAACGCATCCTGTTGGGTGTCAGTGGCGGGATCGCCGCCTACAAGAGTGCCGAGCTGGTACGCCGCCTGAAAGATCAGGGCGCCGAAGTGCGGGTGGTTATGACCCGCTCCGCCAAGGAGTTCATCACCCCGCTGACCCTGCAGGCGGTCTCCGGTCATCCGGTGGCCTACAGCCTGCTGGACCCCTCTGCCGAAGCGGGCATGGGCCATATCGAGCTGGCCAAGTGGGCCGATCTGGTACTGATCGCCCCCGCCAGCGCCAACCTGATGGCGCGGATGGCTGCAGGCATGGCCGACGAA
Source organism: Aeromonas sp. ANP5 (assembly GCF_963870295.1). Lineage (NCBI taxonomy): Bacteria > Pseudomonadati > Pseudomonadota > Gammaproteobacteria > Aeromonadales > Aeromonadaceae > Aeromonas > Aeromonas sp. ANP5. The sequence continues at coordinate 30,412 of NZ_CAWMRY010000042.1, forward strand.
CTGCTGACCACCCTCTGTCTGGCCACGCCGGCGCCCATCGCGCTGGCGCCCGCCATGAACCAGCAGATGTATCTCAACGCCGCGACCCAGGCCAACCTCAAGACCCTGGCCAGCCGCGGTATTCTGCTGTGGGGGCCGGATGCCGGCAGCCAGGCCTGTGGCGATGTGGGCCCGGGGCGGATGCTGGACCCCCTCGAACTGGTGGATCGCTGCTGTCAGCAACTGGCCGCCGAGCCCTTGCTGGCAGGCGTCAAACTGCTGCTGACCGCAGGGCCAACCCGCGAGGCGCTGGATCCGGTGCGCTACATCAGCAACCACAGCTCCGGCAAGATGGGCTACGCCATCGCTCGCGCCGCCCGTGAAGCAGGCGCCGAGGTGACGCTGGTGAGCGGCCCGGTGACGCTGGCTACGCCAGCAGGTGTTACCCGCGTCGATGTCGAGAGCGCCGAGCAGATGCATCAGGCGGTGATGAGCCGGGTCGGCGAGTGCGACCTCTTCATCGGCTGCGCGGCGGTAGCCGACTATCGTCCTGAGCAGGTGGCCAGCCAGAAGATCAAGAAGACCGGCGACAACAACCAGATGGTGGTGAAGCTGGTGAAAAATCCCGACATCATCGCGGCCGTCGGTGCCCTTTCAGACAAACCCTTCACCGTCGGATTTGCCGCCGAAACCGTGGATGTGGAACAATACGCCCTCGACAAGTTGCAGCGTAAGCGGCTGGACATGATCGCCGCCAACGATGTGTCCCGCGAGGGGCAAGGCTTCAACGCCGATGACAACGCCCTGACCGTGTTCTGGCAAGGGGGCCAGGCCCCGCTGCCGCTGGCCGACAAGCTGACGCTGGCCCGTCACCTGATCGCCCTGATTGCGCGCCACTACCGGCACTGAGCGTCCCGAAAGAACAAGACTCACGGCGCCCCGCCTTGCCAAGAGGGGCGCCAATACAAGATCCAACTGAAAAAGCGATTCATGACTACACAAATTGAACTGAAGATTCTGGATGCCCGTATCGGTACCGAGTACCCGCTGCCCGCCTACGCCACACCGGGCTCTGCCGGCATGGATCTGCGCGCACTGCTGGATGCGCCGCTGACTCTGGCTCCGGGTGATACCACCCTGGTGCCGACCGGTCTGGCCATTCACATCCAGGATCCGGGTCTGTGTGCCACCATCCTGCCCCGCTCCGGCCTCGGCCATAAGCACGGCATCGTGCTGGGCAACCTGGTCGGTCTCATCGATTCCGATTATCAGGGTCAGCTGATGGTTTCGGTCTGGAACCGCGGCAAGGATGAGTTCACCATGCAACCCGGCGAGCGCATCGCCCAGCTGGTGATCATGCCGGTAGTTCAGGCCAGCTTCCAACTGGTCGATGAGTTCAATCAGAGCGAACGGGGTGAAGGCGGTTTTGGTTCTTCTGGTCGCCAATAACAGACCACACCAGCCCGATGGGCGGTGCTTAATAATAGAATCAAGCCATTGTTTTTTTTAGGGGAATCCATGGCAAGCAGTAATCAGAAACAGAGTCGGCGCGATCAGATCCTGCAGGCGCTCGCCCATATGCTGGAAACCAGTCCGGGTCAGCGCATCACCACGGCCCGTCTGGCGGCCGAGGTCGGCGTCTCTGAAGCAGCCCTCTATCGACATTTTCCCAGCAAGGCGCGGATGTTCGAGGGGCTGATCGACTTTATCGAGGATTCCCTGCTGTCACGGGTCAATCTGATCATGGCGGAAGAGAAGGACACCATGGCGCGCTGCCACCACATCCTGCAGCTGCTGCTGGTGTTCGCCGAGCGCAATCCCGGCATCACCCGCATCCTCAATGGCGACGCCCTGCTGGGTGAGCACGATCGGCTGCGGGATCGCATCAGCATCCTGTTCGACAAGCTGGAGACCCAGATCAAACAGGTGCTGCGCGAGAAGCGGCTGCGCGAGGGGCAAGGCTTCCAGCTCGACGAGACCATGCTGGCCAATCTGCTGCTGGCCTACACCGAAGGCCGTATCAGCCAGTTCGTGCGCTCCGAGTTCAAGCTCAAGCCGACCGCCGGTTTTGAAGATCAGTGGCAATTTATCCGCAGCCAACTGCTGCAGAGCTGATGGTTTTTTCGCATCATTCAGCAAAAAGAAGGGAGGCTTTAGCCTCCCTTCTTTTTTGTGTCAGGTTTTTATGGCAGAAAAGAAGTACCAGATGCGACCCGTACTGTCGCGCTGCGGTGTTAGATTTATCCACCATAAACCTTTTAGAACCTGACAGGACATCCTATGGAACCCGAAATCATTACCGAAGCGCAGACCTGGCTGGTCAATAATCAGGGACTGCTGATCGAATACGGCGTCAATATCGCCGCCGCCCTGCTGACCCTGCTGGTCGGCTATATCGCCGCCAACCTCATCAGCGGTGGCGTGGTCAAGGTGATGCAGGCCCGCAAGCTGGACACCACAGTCACCCACTTCGTCGGCAGCATCCTCAAATACGCCATTCTGGTGTTCGTGGTGATCGCCGCGCTGGGCCGTGTCGGCGTGCAGACCGCCTCCTTCGTCGCCATTATCGGTGCCGCCGGTCTGGCCATCGGTCTGGCGCTGCAAGGCTCGCTCTCCAACTTCGCTGCCGGCTTCCTGCTGATCATCTTCCGTCCCATCAAGGCGGGCGAGTTTATCGAAGTGGCGGGCACCGCGGGTGTCGTGCAGTCCGTTCAGCTCTTTACCACTACCCTCACCTCAGGTGACAACAAGATGGTGGTAGTCCCGAACTCCGCCATCCTCAACGGCACCATCGTCAACTACTCGCGCATGGATACCCGCCGCGTCGATATGACCTTTGGCATCGGCTACGGCTCTGACCTGCGCAAGGCCAAACAGATCCTCGAGCGTCTGGTAAGCGAAGAGCCGCGCATCCTGAAAGATCCGGCCGCTACCATCGCCGTTGCCGCGCTGGCCGACTCCTCGGTCAATATCGTGGTGCGCCCCTGGGTGAAAACCGCTGACTACTGGGGTGTCTGGTTCGACTTCCACGAGAAGGTGAAACTGACCTTTGATGCCGAAGGCATCGAAATTCCCTTCCCGCAGATGGTGATGCACATGCAAAAACCGCAGGCGTGATCGCGGTTCTGCTGCAACAGACAATGCCAGCCTTCGGGCTGGCATTGTCGTTTCTGGCCCCAGCCCATGGCCATGTCGGTGCATAACCACGCCAACCGGATGAAAACAATTTCAGGCTATCGGGGTGGCCCCAATCATGAGCAAGCGCAAGATCCGCCTTGCTTTCGTGACACATAATCCCAATGTTCTGGTTGTATGCTCCCGGCAGTGACCCATTGCAGTAAAAGACAATCGGTAAAAATCTGTTACACGGGCCGCCCGATCGGCTCGCTATAATGCTCGGATAATAAGATTTGGCGGGACCTTGCCTGCAAGGTTCAAACACAACTTGGCATTTCAGGAATCCTATGCAAAATATCAATCCAACCCAAACCCAGGCCTGGCAGGCACTGGAAGCCCACTTTGCAGCAAACAAAGAGACTCGACTCAAGGATCTGTTCGCGCAGGACCCGAAGCGCTTTGACAAGTTTTCCCTTACCTTCGGCGGCGACATCCTGGTTGATTACTCGAAGAACCTGATCACCGAAGAAACCCTCAAGTTGCTGGTTGATCTGGCCAAAGAGACCGATCTTCGCAGCGCGATCGATGCCATGTTCAATGGCGACAAGATCAACATGACCGAAGGCCGCTCCGTACTGCACGTGGCCCTGCGCAACCGCTCCGACCGCCCCATCGAGTGCGACGGCAAGGACGTGATGCCGGAAGTGAACGCCGTACTGGCCAAGATGAAAGGCTTCTGCGAGAAAATCATCTCCGGCGAGTGGAAAGGCTACACCGGTAAAGCGATCCAGCACGTGGTCAACATCGGTATCGGTGGCTCTGATCTGGGTCCGGTGATGATCACCGAGGCACTGCGCCCCTACAAAAACCATCTGCAGATGCACTTCGTCTCCAACGTCGATGGCACTCACATCGCCGAGACCCTGAAGAAGATCGATCCGGAAACCACCCTGTTCCTGGTGGCCTCCAAGACCTTCACTACCCAGGAGACCATGACCAACGCCCTGACCGCCCGCGACTGGTTCATCAACATCGCCGGTGACAAGGCCCACGTTACCAAGCACTTCGCCGCGCTCTCCACCAACGGCAAGGCCGTGGCTGAGTTCGGTATCGACACCAACAACATGTTCGAGTTCTGGGACTGGGTTGGCGGCCGCTACTCCTCCTGGTCAGCCATCGGCATGCCCATCGCCCTGTCCGTCGGTTTCGAGAACTTCGAAGCCCTGCTGCAAGGCGCCTTCGAGATGGACATGCACTTCGCCACTGCCTCCTATGAGCAGAACGTGCCGGTACTGCTGGCGCTGATCGGCCTGTGGTACAACAACTTCTACGGTGCCGAGTCCGAAGCCATTCTGCCGTACGACCAGTACATGCACCGCTTCCCTGCCTACTTCCAGCAAGGCAACATGGAATCCAACGGCAAGTACGTGGATCGCAACGGCAAGCCGGTTGACTACCAGACCGGCCCCATCATCTGGGGTGAGCCGGGCACCAACGGCCAGCACGCCTTCTACCAGCTGATCCATCAGGGCACCAAGCTGATCCCCTGTGACTTCCTGGCGCCAGCCATCAGCCACAACCCGATCGGTGACCACCATCCGAAACTGCTGGCCAACTTCTTCGCCCAGACCGAGGCGCTGGCCTTCGGCAAGAGCAAGGAAGAGGTTGAAGCCGAGTTCCTGGCGGCTGGCAAAACCCTGGAGCAGGTCAAGGATCTGGTGCCGTTCAAGGTGTTCGAAGGCAACCGCCCGACCAACTCCATCCTGTTCAAGAGCCTGACCCCGAAAACCCTGGGCGCCCTGATCGCCATGTACGAACACAAGATCTTCGTACAGGGCGCAATCTGGAACATCTTCTCCTTCGACCAGTGGGGCGTGGAGCTGGGCAAACAGCTGGCCAACAAGATCCTGCCGGAGCTGGGCAACAACGAGGCTGTCACCAGCCACGACTGCTCCACCAACGGCCTGATCAACACCTGGAAAGCGTGGAAAGCCTGATTTATCCGGCCTTTCTGAATGCAAAAGCCCCGCTCGATGAGCGGGGCTTTTTTATGACTGTCAGGCTGATTTTTCTGGCTGGCCGAGCGGGTGTCCAGTCCGACCGGCGACGGGGATCGTCATCCCCGCCCCTTCATCATCCAGCCCGATGCTGGCTTAACCGCCAACGGCGATGCGTTTCATGTCCTTCATGTAGCCACGCAGTACCTGGCCGATTTTTTCGATCGGGTGGTTGCGGGTCGCTTCGTTGGCCGCCAGCAGCGCCAGGTTGTCGACGCTCTGCTCATCCGCCTTGCTGGCACCCAGATCGCCCGCTTTCAGGGTCGGCATGAAGTGCTCGCGCAGCAACGGCACGGCAGCGTTGGCGAACAGGTAGTTGCCGTACTCGGCGGTATCGGAGATGACCACGTTCATCTCGTACAGGCGCTTGCGGGCAACGGTGTTGGCGATCAACGGCAACTCGTGCAGGGATTCGTAGTAGGCGGACTCCTCGTAGATACCGGAAGCCACCATGGTCTCGAACGCCAGCTCGACACCCGCCTTGACCATGGCCACCATCACCACGCCATTGTCGAAGTACTCCTGCTCGGCAATCTTGCCAGCGAACGCCGGGGCGTTTTCGAAGGCGGACTTGCCGGTCTCTTCACGCCAGGTGAACAGTTTGACGTCATCTTCGGCCCAGTCGGCCATCATGCCGCGGGAGAACTCACCGGCGATGATGTCGTCCATGTGCTTCTCGAACAGCGGGCGCATCAGGGTCTTGAGCTGCTCGGAGAGCTCGAAGGCGCGCAGCTTGGCCGGATTGGAGAGGCGGTCCATCATCAGGCTGATACCACCCTGTTTCAGGGCTTCGGTAATGGTCTCCCAGCCGAACTGGATCAGCTTGCCGGCGTAGGCCGGGTCTGTGCCTTCGGCAACCAGTTTGTCGTAGCAGAGCAGAGAACCGGCCTGCAGCATGCCGCAGAGGATGGTCTGCTCGCCCATCAGGTCGGATTTCACTTCCGCCACGAAGGAGGATTCCAGCACCCCGGCACGGTCGCCGCCAGTGGCAGAGGCCCACGCCTTGGCGATGGCCATGCCTTCGCCTTTCGGGTCATTTTCCGGGTGAACGGCGATCAGGGTCGGTACGCCGAAACCGCGCTTGTACTCTTCACGCACTTCGGTACCCGGGCACTTGGGCGCCACCATCACGACGGTGATGTCGGAGCGGATCTGCTGACCCTCTTCCACCACGTTGAAGCCGTGGGAGTAGCCCAGCGCGGCGCCCTGCTTCATCAGCGGCATCACGGTTTTCACCACGTCGGAGTGCTGTTTGTCCGGAGTCAGGTTCAGCACCAGATCGGCGGTCGGGATCAGCTCTTCATAGGTGCCGACCGCGAAGCCGTTGTCGGTGGCTTTCTGCCAAGAGGCGCGCTTCTCGGTGATGGCGGCCTTGCGCAGGGCGTAGGAGATATCCAGCCCGGAATCGCGCATGTTCAGACCCTGGTTCAGACCCTGGGCACCACAGCCCACAATCACCACCTTCTTGCCCTTCAGCACGTTGCAGCCGTCGGCGAATTCCGCCCGCTGCATGAAACGACACTTGCCCAGTTGGGCCAACTGCTGACGCAGGTTCAAGGTGTTGAAATAGTTAGCCATGGTGATTGCTCCGTTCGATTGATTCCATGCCGGGTAACGGCGTTGTCTGAACCACTATAGCGCGGGACACTTATTGCCTGAACTGATATATTCGAAACAGTACGTTGCAATAACTGAAACGCTAGCCCTTCATAATCGCCTGCTGAATGTACCGCGAGATGGCAGAAACAAGCCGCCAACCGCTGGATATCGGGCACACAAGCCGCGCCAGGAGCTGAAAGATGGATCTTCGCAATCTCGAGCTGTTTCTCCACCTCGCCGACTCCCTTCATTTCGGCAAGAGCGCCGATGCCATGGCGGTCAGCCCCTCCACCCTGAGCCGCGCCATCCAGCGGCTGGAGCAGGAGACAGGCTGCATCCTGTTCGAGCGGGACAACCGCTCGGTGCGGCTTACCCCCGCCGGCGAGAAACTGCGGGAGTTTGGTGGCGGCCTGTTGCAGGAGTGGCGTCAGCTCAAGCAGGAGCTCAAACGCAGCGATGAACCGCTGCAGGGGCGGCTGCGGGTCTTCTGTTCGGTCACTGCCAGCTACTTTCTGCTGCCCGAGGTACTGGAGCGCTTTCGCCGCCGCTACCCCCAGCTGGAGATCAAGCTGGAGACCGGCGACCCGGCGCTGGCGGTGGACAAGATCCTGGCCGATGAAGCCGATCTCGCCATCGCCGCCCGCCCCGATGCCCTGCCCGCCAAGTTGGAGTTCGCCAGCCTTCAGCTGGTGCCGCTGGTCTTTATCGCGCCGCGCAACGCCCCGCAACTGAACCAGTGGTTCCGTCAGGGAGAACCTGATTGGGAGCAGTTGCCAGTCATCCTCTCCGAGCAGGGGCTGGCCCGCAAACGCAGCGATCAGTGGTTTCGCAACAAGGGGATAGCGCCCAACATCTACGCCGAAGTGGCGGGTAACGAGGGAATCGTCGCCATGGTGGCGCTCGGCTGTGGCGTGGGGCTGGTGCCGGCGGCGGTGATCGACCACAGCCCGCTCGGCGACAAGGTGCGGATCATCGACCTCAAACCCGCCTTCAAACCATTTGATGTGGGGATCGGGGTACTCAAGAAGCGGCTGGAGGAACCGCTGATCCGCGCCTTCTGGGATACCGCGCAGAATCAGGGCTCACTGCGCTGACACCGGATTATAGATAAGGGCCGGATCGACCATCATCATACGGCTGGGCAGCGGCAAGTCGGGGTTGTGCAGCTCGAGGCGCACCCGCTCATCCAGTTTCAGCCGCCGAATGGTACTGCCGAATCCCTCTTCAAAGACCCGGTCAAAAGCACCAGACTGCCGCGCCCGCAGCAGGCCAAGCTCGATGCGCTGGGCCAGCTCCGGATATTTTGGTGAGACAAAGAAGAGCAGCGCCAACGGATAGCGAAACACCAGACGGGGCTCGATGGCGAGATCGGGATGCTGCCTGAGCTCATCCTCGACCTCGATGACCGAGCGCAGGAAGCAGTCAAAGCGCTTCTTGCGCAGCATGTTGAAGAGCGCCTCATAAAGATTGCCCACCGTCACCTTGAGGCCGTTAGCCCGCAGCAACTGGGTGTCTGGCCAGGATCTGTGCTGACCGATGGAGAGCCCGGCGCGATGCCAGTCTGCCAACGACCCGATCGCGGCAAAACGTCCCTCATCCCCCTGCCGAACCAGACACACCCGCCATCCCAGCAGCCCCTTGGCCAGCGGAATGTGGATTGCCAGCAACTCCCTCTCTCGCGCACCATCGGGGGCAAAGACACCGACCTGAACCAGCTCGCCGCTACGCAGCTCCTTCACCGCCCGCCCCTGCTCCATTTGCGGGCTGGAGACCAGCTGGTAGGGGCCATATTCGGGCACGGTGAGATCGAGGGAGAGACGCAACAACTGGACGACGGCGGGGTTGGGGTGATCCAGCAGCAGATTCCAGGCGCGGATAGGCTGCTCGGTTGCCGTTGCGCCAACCGTCCACAGTGCCATGCACCACCACCAGACTCTGATCATCCTGCGCACCATCCGTGCCTCGTGCTCCTCGCCATACTATAACTCCAGCCAGCGCCTCAACGGCGCCCTCTCTGAAAGATGTGTGAGCGCTCTCGTGCCAAATCTCATGTCAAAAGTGACAATAGGCAAACCCGGCAGGTCACCGCAGACTGGGCGTTCATCAACACACGCCAAGGCGCAGGGAGGAGAGCCATGAAACAGCATCTGGTAGAGATCAAGGGTTCAACCCTGTTTGACGAGTATCTGCAAAGCATGGGCGTGCCCAGCACGGCGCTCGATCGGGAGCAGGATATCTATCTGCAGGAACGCCATCTGGGTGCCATTCGCCGGGTGCAAGGCGAACTGCGCTTTTATCTGCGTGCCAATGCCCTGAACAAACGGTGATCAGGATCCGGTCACAGAACCCGCAGCAAAGGCGTATTAGACTGGTATCTTCCCCCTTTTGTCGGGAGTGCCCATGAAAGCAAGCGGTCTGGATCGGCTGTTCAAACCCCAATCAATCGCCGTGATCGGCGCCTCGACCGACCCTCTCAAGGCGGGTCACGTGATCGTGCGCCACCTGCTGGCGGGCCAGTTCAAAGGGCCCATCCTCCCCGTCACCCCGCGCAACAAGTCCATCGCCGGCGTGCTGGCCTATCCCGACATCGCCAGCCTGCCGCTGACCCCAGATCTCGCCATCATCTGCACCAAGCGGGAGCGGGTCTTGCCGTTGCTGGAAGCGCTCGGCCAGAAGGGTGCGGGGGCAGCCATCATACTGGCCGCCGACTTTTCCCCCGAGGAGCGGCTGGAGCTGAAACGGGTCTGCCAGCAATATGGCATTCGCCTGCTCGGCCCCAACAGCATGGGGATGCTGCTGCCCGGCCAGGGGATCAACGCCAGCTTTTCCCCCACTGCCGCCAAGCCGGGGCAGGTCGCCTTTCTGTCGCAATCCGCCGCCGTCAGCACCACCATTCTGGATTGGGCCAAGCAGCATGAACTGGGCTTTTCCGCCTTCATCTCCCTTGGCGATCACTGTGATATCGACTTCGGCCAGCTGCTGGATCAGCTCTCCCGCGACAGCGTCACCCGCGCCATCTTGATCTACATGGACAAGTTGCACGACGCCCGCCACTTTCTCTCGGCGGCGCGGGCAGCCTCACGCAACAAGCCGATCCTGGTGCTGAAAAGCGGGCGCCACGAACCGGCCCATGGTCTCGACAATGTCTACGATGCGGCCATCCGCCGTGCCGGCATGCTGCGGGTACGGGATACCCACGAACTGTTTGCCGCGGTGGAAACACTCAGCCACTCCATGACCCTCAAGGGGGAGCGGCTCGCCATCATCTCCAACGGCCGAGGGCTGGCTAATATGGCGGTGGATGTGCTGCTGGAGCGGGGCGGCAAGCTGGCTCGCCCGCCACTCGATATCGGTAGCGATGCCACCATCACCACCTATCAGGAGGCGCTGGACAGCGTGTTGCAGGAAGATGGCATCGACGCCATCCTGATCATCCACGCCCCCTCGCTCACGGCACCGAGCGCACCGCTGGCCAACCATCTTATCGCCCATCTGAAACAGCACCCCAGAGCGCGCCGTTTCAACATCCTCACCAACTGGGCGGGTGAATACTCGGCGCAGGAGGGGCGCAAACTCTTTACCGAGGCGGGCTTCCCGACCTACCGCACACCGGAAAGCGCCATGGCCGCCTTCATGCACATGGTGGAATACCGCCGCAACCAGAAGCAGTTGATGGAGACACCGGCGTCACTGCACGGCAACCAACTCAATGGCGAGCTCTGCCAGCAGTTGATCCGTCAGGCGCAGGAGCGCAAGCAACTGAGGCTGGATACCCATCTGGTACACCCGATTTTGCAAGCCGCCGGTCTCTCGACCCTGCCAACCTGGATCGTTACCGATGCCATTGAGGCGACCCTGACCGCAGAGCAGATCGGCTATCCGGTGGCGGTGAAGCTGCGCTCGCCCGACATCCTGCACAAGTCTGCCGTGCACGGCGTGGTGCTCAATCTGCGCACCTCGGCCGAAGTGGCGCAAGCTGCAGATGCCATTCTGGACAGGGTCAAACAACATGATCCGGGCGCCCGCATCGAAGGCTTGCTGGTGCAACGCATGGCTCGCCGCAGCGGTGGCCTGGAGCTGCGGGTGCGGATCCAGCAAGACGCCATCTTTGGCCCCGTCATTCTGCTGGGTGAGTCGGGTGCGGAACCGCAGGAGATGGTGGCTGCCTTGCCACCGCTCAATCAGGCACTGGCTCGTTACCAGATCATCGGAGCCCTCAAGAGCCGCAAGATCCGTGAACAGGCCACGCCGGAGCGACTGGATATTGATGCTCTCGGTCAGGTGCTCTGCCAACTCTCCGAGCTGCTGCTCGCCTTTCCGGAGATTCAGGAGCTGGATCTGCACCCGCTACAAGCGTGCGGTGCCGAGATGGTGGTACTGGATGCCAGCCTTACACTGGCTGACCCCGCCATCCCGACCAGCAACCGACTGGCGATCCGCCCCTATCCTACCGAGCTGGAAGAGGGTGCCTGGCTTAAAGATCAGCGCCATATCCTGCTGCGCCCGATCCGGCCGGAAGATGAACCGGCTCACAAGCAGTTCGTGCTGCAGGTCTCCGATGAAGACAGGTACAAACGCTTCTTCGCCGATGTGGGCGAGCTGGGTCATGAAGAGCTGGCTCGCATGACCCAGATCGATTACGACCGGGAGATGGCCTTTGTGGCGGTGGGGCAAGATGGCGAGCTGCAGGATCAGATCCTCGGCGTGGTACGCGCCATCTCGACGCCGGATCTCAGCGATGCCGAGTTTGCCATTCTGGTGCGATCGGACTTGAAAGGGGTGGGGCTCGGCAAATTGATGATGGAGAAAATCATCCGTTACGCCAAAGAGCAGGGAATTGGCCAGTTATCTGGCATGACCATGCCCAGCAATCGCGGCATGGTCAACCTCGCCAAACGGCTTGGCTTCAAGATCGATGTCCAGATGGAAGAGGGGGTAGTCAATATGGAACTTCCCTGCAACCAGCAGGCGGCAGAAGGCTGATTTAGCCGCCTGTAAACTCGCTCAAATGGCTGATAAGGCTCGGATATAGCCAGAAAATGGTGGAAATAACCGGCTATTTGGCACTCTCTTGACAGGTAAAAACCAAACGTTGACGGTTTAACATGCTAAAAACACCAAAGCCCTGTCGAGAGACTGGGCTTTGTGTTGGTTCCTGTGTGCAAATCTGGAGGTCACTGGGCAAAAACGCCCATAGCAAAAAGGCCTTCCCAATCGGGAAGGCCTTC